>NZ_JBUDXA010000006.1:0-281336 GCF_054956755.1 Rufibacter sp. JT3400010
AGAACTGGGACGAGAGGCTGTCGTTCAACTTATCTAACAAGTTATCTACGGCGATGGTGTCTATGACGGCACGGCGGCGCGGAGGGGCGGGCGTGATGCAGTTGTAGGGCTTGTTGATCTTCACCTTGGGTTTAGGGAAAGGGCCTAACTTGATGCCCAGGCTTGGTTCGCGGTACACTTTCTCCATAAAGCGGCCGAAAATAGGCAGGGCGGTTTTGGAACCTTCGCCGGTAGAGGAGGTTCTAAAGTGGATACTACGGTCTTCGCCGCCTACCCAAACGCCCGTCACTAAATCTTTGGTCACGCCCATGTACCAGCCATCTGAGTGGTTAGAGGTGGTTCCGGTTTTGCCACCAACCTGGTTGCCTTTTTTCCAGAGGTCGTACTCCCATAAAGCCTGCGAGGTGCCGCCGGGTTCTTCCATGGTGCCTTTGAGCATGTGCACCATCAGGAACGCGGTTTCTTCAGAGATAACCCGTTTTTGCTGCGGATTGAACTGCTCCACCACGTTGCCGTTGCGGTCTTCTATGCGCATGACCAGCATGGGCTTGTTCAGGAAACCGTTGTTCACAAACGTGCTGTAGGCATTCACCATCTCGTAAATGCTCACGTCTGAGGAACCCAGACCAATGGACGGCACCGACTCAATAGGGCTGGTGATTCCCAAACGGCGGGCGAACTTACGCACGGTGTCCCAACCAATGGCCTCGGTTAACTGCGCGGTAACGGTATTAATGGAGCGGCCCATGGCGTGGCGCAGCGTCATGTTGCGGCCAGATATTTCGTAACTGGCGTTGTGCGGGGTCCACTCCATCGGCTTGCCGTTCTCTACGTATTTAATGGTCACGCGCTGGTCCTGGATTTTGTCGCAGGGCGAGTAGCCTCCGTCAATGGCGGCCCCGTACACGAAGGGTTTAAAGGTAGAACCCGGCTGGCGTTTGGCTTGCTTTACGTGGTCATACTTGAAGTTCTCGTAGTCAATGCCGCCTACCCACGCCTTGATGTGCCCTGAAAAAGGGTCCATGGTCATCATGCCCGCCCGCAGGAATTTCTTGTAGTACCGCAGGGAATCCATGGAGCTCATGGTCATTTCTTTGGGTCCTTTCCAACTGAATACCGTCATCTTCTTGGGCTCGTTGAGGGCGGCGTTGATGGCAGCCGTATCATCGCCGTACTTGTTCTTGAGCGACTGGTAGACACCCGTGCGTTTGATGGCATTCTCAATGAAACCCGGAATCTCTTTGTTCTGGTCGTCTACCCACGGGTTCTTGCCGCGCCAATGGTTTTCAAACCGACTCTGCAGGCTTTTCATTCTCTCCTGCAAGGCTTCCTCAGCTAGTTGCTGCATGCGCGAGTCAATGGTGAGGTAAATCTTGAGGCCATCGGCGTAGATATCCAGTTCGCGTTCTTCGGCCCAGTTGCGCACAAACTCATTCACCGCTTGTCGGTAATAGGCCGGTACGCCGTCCAGGTGCTGTTCTACGTGGTACTTCAGTTCAATAGGAAGTGCAGAAAGGGAATCGGCTTCAGCCGAAGTGATGACTTTGTTACGGGCCATCTGCTGCAACACCACATTGCGGCGCACCAAGGCATTCTTGGGGTTAAACCGGGGGTTGTACGTGGTTGGGGCTTTCAAAACACCCACCAGCATGGCGGCTTCCTGGGGCTTCAGTTTGTCTGGCGTGGTGCTGAAAAAGGTCTTGGACGCCACCTTTATCCCGAAGGCGTTGCTCCCGAAATCAACGGTATTGAGGTACATGCCCAGAATCTCGTCTTTGGTGTAGCGCTGCTCCAGCTTAATGGAGGTGTTCCACTCTTTGGTTTTGGCTACCACCGTAGACACCAGAGGTACGTGGCCCAGCATGCCCTTGGTGTTTTTGGTACGGGTTTTATAGAGATTTTTGGCTAACTGCTGGGTAAGCGTAGAGGCTCCGCGGGAATCTCCCTTCAGGTTGTCTTTGATGGCTGCCAGCACCGAGATGGGGTCAATGCCTTGGTGTTCGTAGAAACGTTCATCCTCCGTGGCTACCAAGGCTTTGACCATGATGGGCGCAATGCTGTCATAGGGCACCAAGTCGCGGTTCTCCCTGAAATACCGGCCCACCAGCAAACCATCTGAGGTGTAGATCTCAGAGGGTAGGTTGTTTCTGGGGTTTTCCAGGTCGTCTAGCCCCGGCGACTCCCCAAACAAGTACAGCAGGTTGAGGTCAACGGAGACAAAATAAAGGACAATGAACAGGGTTCCGAAGATGAAAAGTCTCCAGAGATTCCTAATCCATGTATGGTATTTGGTATGCGGGGGTTTACTCGTCTGTATTTCTGGCATGCGGCTATTCACGGGCACCGAACCCGCTTTCTCAAAAACGATCAAAGTTACGGGAAAGTGTTGGCTTTCCCGAAGTTGTGTTCCGGTTTACCGCTTCTTTTCCAAGAAACAGGTTAAAAACGGAAAGATGCCGGTGATAAGTACAGAAGCCCGCAGATTGAAGCAGCTTTCCTGAGGTTTACGCTAGGGCTGAACCATCAAAAGCATTTTCCGAATTCATTTTCCAAAGAACATGGTTCAAGTTTTCAACTTGGACCTACAATAGCTTGCAGTTTGTAACTGCAATGAGGCGAAAGCCTCAAAATGCGCATTGTTGAACCTGAAATTCAGCGAACGTCTTTGAGGCTTTCGCCTCACGGAAGTTTCAAAATTCCGGTCATCTTAGGTCCAAGTTGAAAACTTGAACCATGCCCTGTAATTTCCGCGCCATATTTATGGTTTGAACGAACAAGAAAGCTGCTTTTTCCTATTTACAGGCTCTTTTTGTAAAGGTGATACAAAACCTTCTTGTCTTCATCGGTAAGAATGCCGTTTACTTCTTTCTGAATGAAATGCAGTTTGAAAGCTTTGGTGGCGGCATCCAGGTTCTTGACGTCATAGCCAATTATGCGTAGTGCGTCTCTGGGCTGAAACGAAGCCGGAATGGTATCTACCACCACTACCGCAGCCGGAGCCATTACTGGCGCTGTTTGAGCTGTATTGTCTGTAACTGCCGCAGTGGTAGAATCTTGGTAGAGCGGGATTACTGATTCAAAAACTGAATTCCGGACGGCTTCCTCATCATACCAGATCCCGAACCCGGCGTCTGCCAGTTTCTTCCAGGGGAACGTGGGGTTGGGGTCTACCTTTCGGCTGGGGGCTATGTCTGAATGCCCGATGAAGTTGGCGGCCGGAATACCGTGCGTTTTCTTCAGAATGGCCAATACTTGTAGTAAGCTGTTGATCTGCACTTCGGCGAAAGGCTCTGCCCCGTTGTTGTCCAGTTCAATGCCGATGGAGGAAGAGTTAAGGTCGGTATTATTACCCCATTTGCCCGCTCCGCCGTGCCAGGCCCGCAGATAGTCACTCAGCATGTGGTACACTTTGCCATCGCGGCCAATTACGTAATGGGCACTCACCTGCGTCTTGGGCATGGTGAAGGTTTTAAGCGTCTGTTCTGTAGAGTTCTGCGCCGTATGGTGAATAACCACGTAGTTGGGCTTGCGCATGTTGAAATTAGTGGTACCCACCCACTGATCGCCCTGTAGGAGGCTGTCTTCGCCGGGGTTGGTGACTGGCGTTTCGCGCAGCGTTTTGGCGTAGGTTTTCACCTTTTTCTTGTAGTCTTTGTTAGTAGTGGCGTACGGATTGCTGGTACACGAAGCCAACACCAGGCCAAAGGCTAACGGAAAAAGGAACGGGCGTCTGAATTGTTTCATAGAAGTGGTCATTAACTCCGCCAAATATGGGAAATTTTCGGTTGGCGATGACACCTCCTTCCAGAACAACCGGAAATCTGCTGCATCTCCCTCTTCCCGCTGGGTTACCTTCCCAAACATCATCATGGCAGGCACTCTATTATATGTATAGAGTTTCAGCCCTCTGATCTGCGCCATTCCCCTTCGGCAAGAAGTACCTGATAGCAGGTACTTCTTACCTCTTGCAACCCTTCAAATGCTCACCACCACTATTAACTAGGACAATTAACTGTGGTTTTTTGCTGATCTAGGCCATTTTTAATAAAATTTGACTAAAAATTATTATGATTTTATACACTTTAAATAGTATGATAAAATTCAGCATTATGGCTTTAAATACATTATTTCACAATTATTAATATCACTTATCTAATAAAAACATATAACACATCATACAGATAGTTAAAGTTTTTACGTACTTTTTATTTGCATAATCAAATCTAGCACTATACATTTGTAACAGAAATAAGAAAACAGTATAACATATTACATAATTCAATCTAACAACCCCTGGTAATCCCCCGACCAGAATGTAAAAAAGTGTATGAGAAACTTCTACTTACCTTTCCTTCAACATTCTAAGAAAAGCCTGAAGGCTTTAGTGTCGGGTGCAGTGATGACTTTGGTTCCCTTGGTGGCCCAATCCCAAACTCCGGTGCCCATTACATCAGTAGATGGATATGTATATAAGCAGGACTTCAACTCCCTGCCAACTACTGGCAGTGTTTCACTTCCGCTTTCAACATTACCTGGTTGGTACATGCCTACTGCTACAACTCCTAGTTTGATAGCTGACAATGGTTCTAATAACAACAATGCTCTCTATAATTATGGAAGCATTGGAACTGCTGACAGATCTATTGGCTCCAGAACTCCAGCTATCTACAACTTAGCTATGAAGAACTTGACAGGCAGCACTATCAAGCATTTGAAAGTTAGCTACAAAGCAGAATTATGGCGTAAAACAACTGGCAATGTCTTTCCGGTAAAATTTAGCTTTAGCACCAACAATAGCACTTACACCTCTGTTGATGCAGCCAAAGCAGACGTTTACAATTCCGGTGGAAGAGGAGCTTACAACGGAAACCAATATTTTGTACAGAAAAGCTTTCTCATAAAGGACGTTCAACTAGCAGTTGGCGGCACAATTCTGCTTTCATGGGATATGCCTGGTTTTTGGGGAGTATCTATTGATGATGTAGTGATTGAACCGGTAAGTGCGATTGAATACTATAACAAAGCCGGGGGAGCCCTTACTAGTTTAGCTACTTGGCAAGCAGATTTCTTAGGGCAAGTTATTCAACCTACTAGCTTCACTGATGCTGATCAGGTATTCAATATCGTAAACTCGCCAACTGCAAGTTCATCTTTTACGTTGCCTGCGCAATGGGCTGTTGAAGGAATCAACTCCAAAGTAGTTTTAGGGAATGGCATAACAGCACTTGAGTTGTCTACCACTGGCGCCCAGAATTTCAAAGTGCCTATTGACATCCGTGACAACGCAACTTTAGTGGTTAATACTCCAAAAATTCCTACATTAGGCCAGTTAAGCGCTAAAAGCACCGTTGTTTTTGAAAAAAATGCACCAACTGAAATCTTGGAAGGAGTTGAGTTTGGCAGAGTGATCTTCAACACCGCCAAAACAAACAAGTTCTCCAAGAAAGTTAAAATCAAAGGTTCCCTTGAGCTGCGTGATTCCAAACTGGAGCTTGGCGACAATGATTTAGAATTAGATTATAATTCCAAGGTACTAGGATCTGCTGCAAATTACGTGGTTGTAAACGGAAAAGGCCGCGTGCGCAAAGCTTTGAAAGCAGGCGAAGAGATTGTACTGCCAGTAGGAAATGCCACTTACAACCCAGTAAAGTTAAAATTGGCTTCCGGCTCTAAGGAAGATGTGTTCAGTGTGAGCATCATAGAGGGAGTGTACGGATCATACTCCAACGACCTACCTGACCCCCTTAAAGTATTAGGAAGCAGTGTAGTGAACAGAACCTGGGTAGTAAGCGAAGATGTAAAAGGTGGATCAGACCTTTCCATAACCCTTACTTGGAGCGCCCTTGAAATCTTAACTGGCTTTAACCCGCTTAAATGCCACATCAAACACTTTGAGAACGGTGCCTGGGACACCGCCCCCTCTACCGCCGCCATATTAGACCCACTCACCCTTACCTACTCCATCACCCGCACCGGCATAAAGTCCTTCTCGCCTTTCACCGTTGCCAACGATGAAGCATTTTCCTCAGCAGCCCCTAGCGGAACAGGGCCAGTTGTTCTGCCAGTAGAACTAGTAAACTTTATTGCAAAAGCAAAAACCAACGCGGTAGACCTAACCTGGACTACAGCCTCTGAGAAGGAGAATGATTTCTTCGCGGTAGAGCGCAGCGCAGACGGCAAGAACTTCATCCAAATTGGTCAGGTGAAAGGAAACGGAACCAGCAGCGTGCTCCTTGACTACACCTTCACGGACAACAACCCAGTAGCCGGAACGTCTTACTATCGTCTGCGCCAGGTAGACTTTGACGGCAAGCACGAGTACTCCCCAGTGCGCTCAGTGAACGCGAAAAGCACGCAGGCTCTCTCCTTCACCCTTTACCCGAACCCAGCGCAGGGTACTGAGGTGACCTTGCAGATGCAAGGCCTAACCCCGGGCGAAGAAGCTACAGTCATGGTCACTGACATGACGGGAAGAAACGTACTGCAGCGCACCTTGCCAGCCGGCGGCACAGACATCCTGCCCACCGCTGACCTGAAAGCCGGCACTTACCTGGTCACCGTAAACTCCAAAGCTGGTGCCAAGACCCAAAGACTGGTAGTCCGGTAGTCAGAGAAGTTCACCAATTGAAAAGAAACTCCCCGTGAGCGCCTGTTAAAAGGCCTTCACGGGGAGATTCTTTTTTATGTCTATCAGGATACCCATAAGAGCTGCGCACACTACGAGTGTCTTTTGAGTAGGCAATGTTGCTAAACCAGTGAACGTTTTTTTGAGGCTCACGCTCGCTTCACGGATTTGCAAACTTCTGTACATGGTCCAAGGCACAGACTTGAACCATGTACAGAGGAGAAAGGAATGCGTGTAATCTGCTTGTGTCAACATCCCCCTTCGCCCCCTTCAAAGGGCAGGGCCGTTAAGTTCTAAAAATTGATATGGTTCAAGTTTTCACCTTGGACCTAAAATGAGCTGAAGTTTGCAACTTCAATGAGGCGTTAGCCTCAAACTCTGCAAGAAAGCCAATGGACTTTACCGCAGTTTAAGCCTCCAATGTAGAACTTAACGGCCCTACCCCTTCAAAGGGGGGAGTTTCCGCTTTAGAAAGGCAGAAGTACATCCGCTACTTTCCCCTTTCCAGTCTTTCCCGAGCGCGCCTCGCTTTTGGCCCTGAACAGACACTTGCTAAGAGAGACAAACAGTGCAGGCCGAAAGAGCAGTGCGCGAGGGGAAGACTGGGCCCCGCGGCCGTGAGCGCACGGAGGGAAACCATGCAACAACAAAGCATAAGAGCCCCGCATCCACCCACCGCCACGCCAGCAACAGGCAAACTACACGCCCAAGTATTTCCAACCTGTTTTCCGTAAATTGAGTTAAAACCAGACACTTCCTTCCCAAAATACAAGCAAAATCTTACCTTAGCCCTGCCTAGCCTTTTACTGCTCCCCATGGATTTACCTCCAATTCACCTCTCAAACGAATTTGAACCCCTTCCGCGTGAATTACATTCTGTGGCCTCAGGAAAGCCGTTTCAGTCCTGTATTACCTGCAAGCGCGCTTTACTGAAAGATGATGTGAACTATCTGGTAGAAAAATCGATTCGTTTTTACCCGATGGATAGGGTACACTATGTGGTGTTTGAATACGCCATGTGCCTGAGGTGCGCCCAGCAAGTACGAGAAGAACTATCCACTGATTCAAAGGAGCGGATTGAGGCGTACTTTGCTGAACGTGTGAACTTAGTTGCCCGACGCGAGGCCCTGCTTTCCTTGCCAGATCCGTTTCAGCTGGACAATTGGCTCTCACACTGCATGGTAACGGGCACGCCGCGTACAGCTTGCACAGAATACCAGATTTTCGCGCAGTGTCAAGGTGAAAATTTGCTGTACACCTACATTCCCTATCTTATCTGCGCCGAGGCGATGGAAGAAATGCAGCGGCTTATCTCGCCGCAAACCCGTCAAATTCTGGATGACTTCATGGACACTCACTTTGGGCTTCCGCCCGAACTCAGGGCTTTGCTGCAGGACAGAATGATTCTTATCTAAGAAAGCCTACCCCTGCTGATTTTCTCTGACTACTTATTTGATCGTCATAAACCATTTTAACCTTTTCTGCATGCGTACACTTCTCCTGCTTTCTTTCTGCTTGTTCTTCGGCGGAGCCACAATGGCCCAGTCCAAAAAAGCGGCACCCGCCACGCTCTCCCCAGATGCCAAAGCTGTAGAGGCCGCCGTGATCCGTTTCTTTGATGGCATGCGCGCGAGCGACAGTACCATGGCCCGTTCGGTGCTGGCTCCAACGACCCGGCTGTTTTCAGTGGGCGCAGGCAAAGACGGCACTGTGCTTCCGCGCGAGACACCCATGAATGCGTTTATAAAGAGTATTGGTCAAAAACATGAGAAAATGTTGGATGAGCGCATCTGGAACGTGAAAGTGAACATTGACGGCGATTTGGCTACCCTGTGGTGCGATTATGCGTTTTACCTGGGCGACACCTTCAGCCACTGCGGCGCAGATGCGTTCCAGCTCTACCGTAGCGCAGACGGTTGGAAAATTTTCTCCATCACAGACACCCGCCGCAAAGAAAACTGTGACCTGAAAGCCGCCCAAGCCGCTAAAGGGAAATCTACCCCGTAAAGCAAGTCCATATTTTTATGTCGCCCGCGCACACCCACATTAACTTGTCTCCCGCCTACGTCTTGTTTTAAACAAATGAAAGTATCTGGTTATTCACTCTTCCTTTTCCTGTGTTTTCTTTTTTCTGCCGTAAAAACCCAGGCCCAGCAAATTAATTATGAAAAAGGAACGCTGGAAGAAGTTCTGGCCAAAGCCAAAACAGAAGGCAAACCCGTTTTCATCCACTTGATGTTATCTGACAGACCGCGCCTGAACCCTGCGGGAGGCAAACCTTTTACCAGTGCCCTGGAGAGCCCCGAGGTGGCGAAAGCGTTCAATGCGCAATTTTTAAACGTATTGGTGCGACGGAACACGCCAAAAGGCAGCGAGTTGATTCGCCAGTATAAGGTGAAGCAATACCCTACTTACTTGTATC
The DNA here is from genome assembly GCF_054956755.1 of Rufibacter sp. JT3400010. Lineage (NCBI taxonomy): Bacteria > Pseudomonadati > Bacteroidota > Cytophagia > Cytophagales > Hymenobacteraceae > Rufibacter > Rufibacter sp. JT3400010. The sequence goes on from NZ_JBUDXA010000006.1 coordinate 9,048, forward strand.
TTAGCTCTGACGGCAATTTGATTCACCGAAGCACCAGCAATTCCAGCGGTCCCCGGAAATACTTGGATGACCTGAAGGCTTTTAGAGAGAACCTGGCCAGCACGCACAACCTCAGTCATTTCCAAAAGGAGTTTGACCAAGGCAGAAGAACCCCCGATTTTCTGGAACAATACCTGATACTGCGCCAGAAGATGGGCCTGGCACCCGATCTGGAATTACTGGAAACGTACGTAAGCCAATTGCCGGTAAGCGAATTCGACAAATTCTCTACCGTGCAGTTCATTCTGGAGCAGGGTCCCGTGGTAGACAGCAAGGCGTTTGTGTTTTCCCGTTCCAACAAAACCATTGTGGACAGTCTTTACCGGTCGCTACCATATACCCAACGGTCAGACATCAACAACAGCATCATTGGTAATACCATGCGCAAGGCCACCGTTACCAAAGACGTGGCCTTGGCACAGAAGGGCGCGCAATTTGCCCGAACCACCTGGAACAATTTTGTGCAGGGGCAAAGGGCGTACCAGTCCAACATGGTCTCTTATTATAAATCGGTGAAGGACACGGCCAACTACCTGAGAGAAGCCGTCAATTTCTATGAACGCTACTACATGGCGCTCTCGGCAGATTCTGTGAAGAAAATAATGGCGGCGGAAGCAGAACGCCGTAAGAATTTATTGCCGCCTTCGTCCAAAAGAAATTCTGGAGCTCCTACCTCAAAGGAAGTGGTGCGGGAGGAAACTGCCATTGTTTCCAGCAGTTCTTCTTCCTTTGTGATGCAACTGAACAACGCGGCTTATTCTATCTATGAGACCGGCACCAAAAACACTGCGTATCTCACCAAAGCCATGCTATGGAGCAAGCGTGCTGTTGCGCTAGAACCTTTCGCTCCGTATTATGACACCTTGGCGCACCTGCTCTACCAACTGCAACTTTACGCTGAGGCCGAGGCCATGCAACAGAAGGCCGTCAGCTTGGCCGGCAAAGGAAATGCTCCCGTTGAAAGATTTAAGCAGAATTTGCAGAAGATAAAAACCCGCACCCTTTAACGTTTTTACGGGTAATTGCCCCAGGAAACAGGAAGTACGTTCGCTTACACGCATCAGGTTTGGCATAAGCGAAGAAACCGAAGCAGAACGGCCTCTTGAACAGGGAAATGTCTTGTTTACGCTCTGTTTTAGCAAAAACAGGCCCTAAAGAGCTCTGCAAGACGTTAAACGCTTACCTCTGCTTTCCTACTTTGGCAGCTTTTAAGCCAGGCAATGGCCTCTTCCCGTGAGGTGAAAATACAGACCTCCAACAACTCGCCTATTTTGCTTACCTGCATTACTTCGCCGGCGGTTTCACCGTAGGAATGTTTGTGAGCCACATGGGCTAAATAGCGCAAGCCAGCTTTGATGGCCCTGGGCAACCACTCTTTTTCCAGCCAGGCAACCGCGTCTGCCCATGGGCCGGTATAGGCACTGTTGTCGTTTAATTTATAAGCGCACTTAGATTGCTCCAGCACTTCCAAACCTACTTCACACGCCTTTTTGAGGTCATTCTGTGACGCATATCCAAACCACACGGTGTCAATGAAATTCAGGTCTTGCCGGTGCTCTATCACGTAGAAGGTCCTGTCAAATAAATTCTTCAATTCTTTCCGCATGATAACGCAATTAAGGAGATAAAACGAAAGGCTTAGGAAAGATAAGCCTTTTTATCTGGGTTTCAGCACGCTGCCTAGGATAGCGAGCGCTCACTTCAAGGATATTTAGCGCTTATAGGCAAACCAAGGCAGTATTCTATTTTGTAGAACCGGTGGCAACCGCATTTGTTTGCCAGATTATCTTTTTGTTAAGAAACAGCGGAGTACCCAATTTGCGGCCAAGCCGATTACCTTCGTAATCTCTGTTCCAGTATTCCAGTTCTTTCGCTAGCTATGCTCCATACCCCATTTAAGCTCAATATTATCTCTTTTCTCTGCCTGTTACTACCGCAACTGGCTTGGGGGCAGAGCCTACAGAAGCCTTTTAAAGACTGCGCCGTGGAGGGCAGCACCACCATCTATGACTACGCGAAGAAAAGCTGGATTTATACTGATGAAAAAGACGCGAACCGTGCCTCTCTCCCCGCCTCCACGTTCAAAATCCTAAACTCCTTGATTCTGCTGGAAGAGAAAGCGGTGCGCGACGAAAACGAAGTTTTGAAGTGGGACGGCCAACAGCGCAGCATTCCTGCCTGGAACGCCGACACGGACATGAAGAACGCCTTCGCCAATTCCACGGTTTGGTTTTACGTGCGGCTCGCCGAACGCATTGGGCAGAAGAAATACCAGACTTGGCTTAAACGCTGCGGCTACGGAAACGGAAAATTCACGAACGCGCAAGGCGCCGATTTCTGGAATTACGGCAATTTCGCCATTTCGCCCAAAGCCCAGATAGCGTTCCTCCAAAAGTTCTACGAAGAGAAACTGCCTTTCGCCAAAGAGAACATCCAGAAAGTGAAACAGATGATGGTGGCCCAACAAACACCCGCGTACACCTTGCGCGGCAAAACCGGCCTGACCAGCTACGGTGGCACCAGCAGCGGTTGGTGGATTGGCTACGTGGAAACCAAAGGCAACGCCTACTTCTTCGCGACGCGGTTGCACAAAGACCAGAACACCCAAAACGAGAACTTCGCGGCCTGCCGAAAAACCATCACCGCCCAAATTCTTCGGCAATTGGGCATTATACCGGCGCTGTAGCCTCTTTCCCGTTTTAGACCGCATTTCAGAAAAACAGGTTCTAAACGCAGAACATGCTTCAGACACAAACAAACATTGTTGGTGTGCTCGCCAGAGGCGTCCGGCAAAGAAGGAACGCGTACGACGTTACAGAACATTAGTGTAGCCTCGTTACCCTGTAACGAGGTACTTCTGCCGAGGGAATGGACCTTTCCTGCTTGCTGGTGAAAACACGCAGCAAGGGCGAGGGAATCACATTGGCTTTCCTAAAAAGAAAAGGCGCTGGAGAGCGCCTTTTTCATGATTAAACTTTCTTCAGGAAGGCGGTTTTCAAAACCATGACGGTTCTTTCCACGCGGCCTTCAATCTCCGCTTCGTCATCAGTTAGCCTGATGTTTTTGACCACCGTTCCCCGTTTGATGGTGGTAGAGGAGCCCTTCACCTTTAAATCTTTGATTACCGTTACCGAGTCGCCCTCGTTGAGCAGGTTTCCGTTGCTGTCTCTTACTTCCATGATGGTTTCAGTTGCTAAAAATCGGCCTTTCTTCTGGTGTTCAGCCGTTGCGCAAAGCTACAGTATTCAACCTGAAACAAAGCGGACCTGTTTCCCAAAAAACAACCTCTAAACGCAGCTAGCCGATGGTGATGGAATAAGCGGCTTCAAACGTTTCGTTGGTGCCCAGGGACTGCATTCCTTCTTTATCGCGGAGCTCGATGGGTTCACCGGCACTGCCCGCAATGCCATACCACGGTTCAATGCACAGGAACGGCGCGCCCACGCGTTTAGTCCAGATGCCCAGGTACGGAAAGTTGGCGAATTGCATCTGCACGAAATGCGGGTGTTGGTCGCTCTTGAGGGTCACGCGGTCTGAGCGGAAGCTTTTGAACACGATGGCATCTTTCTCATAGTGCTCATAGCGCAGCGGCAGAATGGCCATATTGTCCAGCACGGGTTCGGTTTGGTCGTTCTGCAGGCCGGTCCCGTCTTCCAGCAGGTAGCGCGACAGGGTTTCGGGTTGGGAGAACTCCAGATAATAGTCTTCAAATTTGCCGCCGGGCTGCATAGGCACGTTGAAAGCCGGATGTGCGCCAATGGAAAACAGCATCTCGCCTTCGCCCAAGTGCTGCACCTGCCAAGTCACCTCCAGCGTCTGGCCCTGCAAGATATAGATGATGCGCAGCGCGAATTCAAACGGATAAATCTTTCTGGTTTCCTCCGTGGCTTTCAGTTCAAAAACCAGACGGTTTTCCTGCTCTTCCACCAGTTCAAATTCCTTATCTCGGGCGAAGCCATGCTGCGGCAGCGAGTAGGTTTGCCCCTGGTGCAGGTACTGGTCCTGGGGCAAACGGCCTACAATGGGGAACAGCACCGGCGCGTGGCGGTTCCAGAAAGTGCCATCGGCTTGCCAAAGGTACTCGCGGTTGCCCTCTTTTTTGAGGAAACTGCACAGTTCGGCACCGGCGCTTTTCACGCCTACGCGCACGTATTCATTCTCTAGGTAAGTTGCTTTCATATCACATATTAACGTTGACGCACTTGCTCCACGGCCTGCACCGCGTTGCGGAATCTTGTTTCAGCGGAGCCGGAAATCTCTACGAAGGGCACGCCCATCTGTTCCAGTTCGCGCTTGTACCAGTCATAGAAAAACTGCCGCAAATGCGGATGCTCGCGCTGCGGGTCAGGCTGCCAAGGTAAGTCTACGTTCAGGAGCAAGTACAGGTCGCAGTTCTGTTTCCTGAGTTGGGACAGGATGAAATCTGAGCAGAAGCCGTACGCGTGTTCAGACCAGATTTTGAGCACCAGCAGTTCAGTGTCCAGAAAAAGTAGCGGAGGGTTCTTGTCGGCTTCGGCTTGCCAGAGCGCCAGTTGCCCTTTGGCAATGGTTTCCAGATCGGGGGCTTCGTACGGCCGACCTAAGCCGTCCAGAAACGTGCGGGCGTATTCCGGCACCCAGGGCGCGCCGTAGTGCTGGGCCAGCGCTGCCGCCAAGGTAGACTTTCCGGTACTCTCAGGGCCAGTGATCGCTATTTTAAGCAAAAGATTGACGTTTAGGGCTTGCCTGTTTCGGGGCCGTTTTTTGGGAATCGGTCCCGAAACAGGTGGGTTGCAAGGGCAAGGTACTCAAATTTACGGAGCGGGAACGGCGGCCGTTTTCTTCCGGAAGTCCAGGTTATAGGTGAGCCCCACCTGCAGGGTGTGGTTGCTTTCAAACCAGGTGCCGTTGCGCTGGGCCACGTGCTGGTGCAGGTACCCCACCTCCAGCGCAGCGTCTTTGTGGAAACGGTAGCCCACGGCGGCATAGGCGCGGTTCTGGTCAAAGATGTTGTTGGTCACGTTAGACCCGAAGTTCACGAACACCTCGTCATAGAGCCCTAGGTAAAACTCTTGGTCTTCCAGGGTAGCGCCTTGCAGCGGCAGGGTGGTTCTGAACTGGTAGCGGGCGCGGTTGAGATACGTGTAGTTTTCTGTCCCGGCAAATTGAACCCAGCGCTGCTCCAGCCTAAACCGGTGTTGCAAAATAAACCGGCCTTGGTTGTCTCTGAACTGTAGTTGCTGGTAGGTACGCTGCTCGGGAAAATCTTCGCTGGCGGGGTTGTCGCCGTAGGGGTAGGTGTGTACGTAGGCGTAGCCTGCCGCTAAAGAGGCCCGGTCTGAGAGATTGTAGACGGCTGCCACACGGGGCATAAACTGCTGCGGCTCTGTGATTACTTTGTAGCGGCGCAACTGGAACTCGGTGTGTAGACTCCACTTATCAGTGAAGCGGTGCGTCCCGAAGTACATGTACCAGCCGTTGAAATTGGAATCATGCCGCCGGTTGTTCTGCGCTTTCACTTCCTCGGGCAAGACGAAATCAGTCAGCAGGAGGCACAAAAGAAAAAGTTTTTTCATAGGTGAGAAGTTGGAGATGGCGTTCCTGTTACGCCACCAGCGCAGCAGGAATGCCAAAAATAGCAAGCCCAACTTGAAACTGCCTGTTTTATGCTTCTTTTTCTAAAAACGTGTCCTACACACCAGAACCACCCACAAACCAAAAACCCGCAGCCGAAGCTGCGGGTTAGAAACATATTTTCAAGCAGAGAGTCTATGCAGATGGTTAGTTCAGGGCCGTCTGGTAATAAATGGGGTTCTTCTTCCGGTTACGGTGATCATCCAGGTTTACGGACAGGGCAAAACCCGGCACTCCGTAGATATAAGTAGGTGACATAACAAAAGATGGCTTACGTCCCCAACGATTCCGGTGCGACAGGTAGGCTAAGTGGGAAGACAGCATGCCAATACCTGCGCCCACAAACACATCAGACTGCCAGTGCTTGTTGTTCAGCATCCTGAACGCGCCCACGCTGGTGGCAATGGTATAAGCGCCAATGCCGTACCAGGGGCTTTTGTGTTTCAGCTCTGAGTTGAGGATAGACGCCGCCAGGAACGCCTGGGCCGTATGGCCAGAGGGCATAGATTCATAGTTCTCTCCGTTTGGCCGCAACTGGTTTGACACGCTTTTTATCCCAAATACCGTGACGGCAAAAATGGCCTCGGCTTTTACTATCAAGATGGACGTGTTCAGGAAGTCATTGTTTGACTTTATATTGAAGAGGTTGGCCGCCGCTAACTCTACATAGGGCGCTATGAGCAACGGGTTGTCAATGGAGGTATGGAAATTAGGAAAATGTTTTTGGATATCGCGTTGGGCATCTTTGCTACTGTAAATACCGCGGTCACCAATGGTGCTTAAGCCATACCCTATCAAAATAGCAGGAATGATGGTGGCCTTGAATGCCTTCGATTTAAAAAACGGAGCTTTGGTTGGCGTTACAACGGAATCCTGGTACTTTTTTAAGGTATCTACCGCAACGGGTTCCTGGTACTTTTTAAGAGAGTCTGCTTCCTGTGCTCTAAGTTCTGGAGTGCAGATTCCAAAACAGAAAGTAAGAACAAACCAGATACGTACTATGTTTTTCATAAAACCGACAATTAGTAGGTGAGAAAGTAGTATCTGCTTAATCGTTAAAAAAAAGTAAAGGGTTGCCCCTATATCCTCTTTTTTTTCAGTTTATGGCTGATTTTGCGTTAAAACAGGTTCTTACCCCTACCAATGTGCCCCACCTTCAGAATTGCTTCAGGATTGAGAAACGCTTACTTTAAAAGTTTGCTTTTCTTGCTTCACTAGGCTACCCACTTGCCAGATTTCTTCAGATAACGCACCGTAAAGTAAATCACAGCCAGCATTAGAATGATAGAGACAAGTAGCATATTTCTGAGTTGGCCATCATGATGCGTGAGTTGCGGATAGTACAACAACAGGATGAGCGTGATACCGGCCAGCCACACAAACTGCGTGTTGTACTCTTTCAAAATCCACCGTTTGGGCTTGAACTCCATGCTCTGGAAGGTCTCCCCTAAGCCGCTGGGATTAATGAGCCAACGGTTCACACGGGCACAGTACGCGTCAAAAGAAGCCCCAAACTTACCCCTGAGAAAATTCTCCTCGGCTAGTACAATGGCCTGGTAAATGAACAGAAACAATGGAATGAGTACCGCCATGTACAGCAAAGAGTTGGAGAGAATACCCACGCCTACCAGCATGAGAATATTGCCCACGTACAAGGGGTTGCGGCAATGGTTGAAAATGCCCTGGGTCACTAGTTCCTCGGCGTACACTTTCTTGTCTTTGCCGCCCCTGATAATGTAGGCCAACCCAATAGTAGCCCCCCTGATGGCCTGCCCGGTAATGGTCACCACCAGCCCCAGCACAATGGGCCAGAGGTAATACTTCTCTCCAAACTGCTCTGGTCTGAAGATATCTGGTGAGGGAATAAAAAGCGCTAAATAGAGAAAAATGAAAAGTACATTTCTGTACTTGAAAAAGAAATTACCAATAGAAATCATCTACTTCTTAATTGCGATAAGCCCAGAGAAATTGTACCACTTGAAAAACACTTCACACTGCTCAAGGCCCGCCTCGCGTAGCAGCATGATGTTTTCGCTTAGTTTATAAGGAATGAGCACGTTTTCCAGAGCTTCGCGCTTTTGGGAGATTTCCATCTCACTGTACTGGTTGCGGCGTTTGTAGTTGTAGTAGTACTTAATGAAGTCACGGTTGTACACGCTGTCTTCCGTCAGGATTTTCTCCACCAGAATGAGCACGCCATTGGGTACCAGTCCGTCTACTATCTTTTTCAGCAGTTTCTCGCGGTGAATAGGCCGTATGAACTGCAACGTGAGGCAAAGCACCACCACAGAGGCATTCTTGATTTCTACCTGCTCCTGCAGGTTGGCCAGTTCCAGGGAATACGGGCGCACCACACCGGCTTCTTTCAACTTGGCATCGCACTTGGTGAGCATATCGGCGGAATCGTCTACGCCCACAAACCTTATGTCTGGGGCCATCATGGTGTCCATGCCAATCATGGTGGTACCGGTGGAACAACCCAGGTCATAGACGTTGGTGTTAGGCTGGGCGTGGTCGGCGGCTAGTTCGGCAATCATGCGTTGCATCTCGCCGTAAAACGGCACTGAGCGGCTCACCATGTCATCAAACACTTTCGCTACTTTAGAGCTGAAAGCAAAATCAGAGGCCTCTTTGATGTCATCTTTGAAAACTTCGTCCCGGTTCTCTTCGGCCGTGCCAGCTTTTTCTAAATAGTCCATTTTCTACTTCTCTTTTAATTGATCCTACACACATACCCCTTGGCAAAACAGGTAGAAAACCTAGCAGAGCGGGGTACTCCTGGCTAAGGCAATAAACCCTAAAGGTTAAAGGAAGAAACAAATTCTGTAGAAATCCTGTACTCCCGCCTTCCTCACATAGTACCATCTGATATTTACAAAATATAGCAATAAACATTCAGCAAAGTTGCACATCTGCTCATGTTTTAACGTGTTTTGTCTGAAGCCTTTAAATACGCAGGCTTCTGAGGCAAGACTTTAGTCGCACTTATCTTATTTTCACCCCGAAATCTGAAAAACAGGGCAAAACGGCGGAAGCGCCCAACGCCAGGAGTACCTCTGATGTGGAATATAGTTCGTTACTTTGACGCACCATGAAAATACTTCTAGTAGAAGACGAAGCCAACTTACTGAGCACTACTTCCAGCTACCTACAAAAAGAAGGCTTTGTGTGTGAAGAAGCGCCAACCTACAAAGAGGCGGAGGAGAAAATAGTGTTGTTCCAGTATGATCTGGTTATCTTAGACATTACCCTGCCAGACGGCAACGGCCTGCAGTTGGTGCACACGCTCAAAAAGCAGCAACCAGACACTGGTATTCTCATTATCTCGGCCAAAAATTCTCTAGACGACAAACTGAACGGCCTGGACCTGGGTGCCGATGATTACCTGACGAAGCCTTTCTTTCTGGCTGAACTGAACTCCAGAATAAACGCCATTCTGCGCCGAAGGAAATTCAACGGCAATACCTCAGTGGTTTTTCAGGAGATTGAAGTGGTGCCGCATGCCATGCTGGCCCAGGTGCATGGCCAACCCCTGGACCTCACCAAGAAGGAATACGACCTGCTACTCTACTTTATCACGAACAAACAACGCGTCCTTTCCCGCGAGAACATTGCCGAACACATCTGGGGTGACCACTCCGGCTCCGCCGATAACTTCGACTTTATTTACACCCACATCAAGAACCTGCGCCGCAAGATCTTGCAAGCCGGGGGTACAGATTATTTACAGACCGTGTACGGCGTAGGTTATAAATTTGCGGCACCATGAGACTCCTCCAGAAAACCAGCCGAACCTATATTATTTTCTCTTCTTTGCTGTTTTTGGCGGCGGGCGTACTGCTTTACTTCTTCATGACCGCCAACATTGACCATGAAGCCAATGAGCAGCTTTTAAACACCGAACGCAGAATTGCCAAACAACTGGAGCGCGGCCAAACCCCGGCTAAAATTCCGCCGGTGCTGGAGGTTACCCAACTGCCTACGCACCTACCTGAACGTCTCTGGGTGACAGATACCGTCATGTTTGACAATGTGGAGGGCGAAGAAGAAACATTTAGGCAAGTGACTTCCATCAGAAACATAAACGGTCACTCCTACTCCATTGTGCTCCGGCAAATGATTGTGGAACACGCTGATTACGTGATCACCATTGGCGGCGTATTGGCCTTGATCATGGGATGTCTGCTCATCTGCCTGTCCCTCATGAACCGAAGCATTTACCGCACTGTCTGGAATCCATATTACCAAACCCTGGATGCGCTTAAGAATTTTTCCCTGCACCAGCCAAGTCCTTTGTCCTTGCAAGACACCAGCATCATAGAATTCAAGGAAATGAACGCGGCCCTGCGCCGTCTCACTGAAAAGGCGCGCACAGATTTCATGGCCCTCAAAGAGTTTTCTGAAAACGCCTCGCATGAGATGCAGACCCCTTTAGCGGTGGTGCAAACCAAACTAGACGAACTTCTGCAAGACCCTGCCTTAACAGAGACCCAGGCCAGGCACATTCAAACCGCCGGCACCGCTGTTCAGAAACTCTCTAAGCTGAACCAGACCCTGTTACTATTGACTAAGATTGAAAACCGGCAGTTTATTTACACCCAGCAGCTTAACATTCCAGAACTGGTCCGTAAACAAGTAGCCGAACTGGAAGACTTCATTCAGGAAAAAGAACTGGACGTGACCTTTCAAAAGCCTGAAAGTGTGGAGGTATCTGCCAATCCGGCGCTGGTAGACGCGCTGCTCACCAACCTACTCAGCAACGCCATTAAGCACAACGTGCCTAAAGGGTTCATCTCCATTGCGGTAAAACAAAACACCTTACAGGTAAGCAACTCAGGAAAGCCCCTGTCTTCTTCTCCGGCCTTTCTGTTTGAGCGTTTCAGCAAAGCAGATGCCTCCTCCTCGTCTTTGGGGTTGGGCCTAGCCATTGTGCGCACTATCTGCCACCTCTACAACTGGCAGGTCCAATATCAGGTCGAAAAAGAGCAACACACGCTGGAGATCAATTTTGCCGGGGCGACTCAACTGGCGTAGTTCAGGTTTTGTTTGCCAGAATAAACAGCATTGGCGAAGACACGCTTAGGAGCTGCGCACTCTATGAGGTCTTTAGAGCGGGCGGTATTACTGAAAACAGGCTAGAAACGCGAAAACCTGTGAGGTCTCTAAGCCCTCGCAGGTATAAAAAGTACTAGCGCGAGACTCCAGTCTCGTGACTAGGGATGAAGCGAGTCTCCAGACTCGCCGGGGACCACCGGTAGGATTGCGTAACATCAATGCATAACTCTTCTACACCACAACGGGTTGGCTTTGCTGGTTCTGTTGCAGGCTCTTCTTCCAGTCAACATATCCCCACCACGCCAGCGCGAGGTACAGGAAGTACAGAACTGCCGTTGGGTAAAGTCCCTTGTAGATATAAATGGGTACGTACACGGCATCTACCACAAGCCAGATAAGCCAGTTTTCCAGTTTTTTTCGGCTCATGAGCCATTGCGCCCCTAAACTTACGGCAGTGGTGGCCGCGTCCCAATAGGCAAGATCGGCATCTGTATTGTGGTGCAGGTAGGTGCCTAATGCCACGGTAAAAAGCGGCACAAACGCCAGCAGCCAGACCCATTGTTGAGAGGTCATTCTGGAGACGGGCCGCTCTACGCGCTGGTTTCCTTTGTGTAGCCACATGTACCAACCGTAGAAGTTGAGCCCGGCGAACATGACCTGCAGGCCCATGTCGGCGTAAAGGCGGGCGTCATAAAAAATGATGATGTACAGCAACACGCTGATGAGCGCGATGGGGAACGTCCAGATATTCTGTCTGGCCGCCAGCCAGACGCACAGCAAACCGGTAATCACGCCCACCACCTCGGTGACGGTAGCCAAATTCCATTGGCCGGGGGAAAGTAAATCCATAGAGCAGAAGTTGGCGTTTTATCGTTTCAGAGCCATTCCTCAGAAAACGGCCCCTAAACGGAAAAGCGCGCACGTAAACGCCACAAAAATAGAAGCTTCTACACAGCTTGTGCGCTACTGTCACCGTTTCGGCCAAATTTTTGGATTATCTTTGCCGCATGCTGCCAGAAATCACGCCCGCCCAACTCAAAGAACGCCTAGACGCCCACGAACCGCTGCAACTCATTGACGTGCGCGAACCCCAGGAATGGGCCATCTGTAACCTGGGCGGCGAACTGATCCCGCTCTCTGAACTCCCCAAAAAAGCCGCCGACCTGGACAAAGAAAAAACCACCGTCCTCATCTGCCACCACGGTTTCAGAAGCGCCCAAGCCTTAATGTTCCTACAACAACGCCATGGCTTTACCCACCTGCTCAACCTCAAAGGCGGCGTGCACGCCTGGGCCCAAGAGGTAGACCCCGCGTTTCCGGTGTATTGATTCCCTGGCGCAGACACTCGTAGGAGTTGCGCGCACTACGAGGCCTTTGGCGCTATTTTGCAGAAAACGGGTTAGGAACGCAATCCATAATGCAGCAATATCAATTTGAGGCTCTCGCCTCACGGATTTGCAAACTTCCAATCATGGTAGGTCCAAGTCACAGACTTGAACCTACCATGATTTTCTTGGGAATAAATCAGCCTTTTTGTTAAAAGAGAACACGTTTTGGTAGAGAAAGAAATGCGTGTGACCAGCAGGTGTAAACATCCCCCTTCGCCCCCTTCAAAGGGGGAGTCTTCGCTTTAGAGAGGTATTTCTCCACAAGAGATAGCAATGCGTACTAAAGACAAGGCAGTGCCTGGTCTCTACGATACCTGATAACGTCTTCTGCAACTTTCCCTTTCCAGTCTTTCCCGAGCGCGCCTCGCTTTTGGCCCTGGAAAGGCTCTAGCTAAACGCAAAGGACAAGGCAGGCCGGAAGGGCAGTGCGCGAGGGGAAGACGGGGCCTCGCGGCCGTGAGCGCACGGAGGGTAACCATGCAACAGCCCAGCATAAGGGCACCGCATCCACCACCCGCCACGCCAGCAACAGGCAAAAGGCATTCCCCTACTTCTACCCATGCAACAGCACCCAAACTAAGGCAACAGCAAACTGCATGCACAGAAAGCAATCTCCGGTATATCCTTCAACTGCGCTCAGGATGACTTTTGAAAGAAGGCAAAGCCTTCCAAGCCCGTTTTTCAAAAGCTCCTCTAAAACGGAGTTCTATCCTGAAAAAGTTTTCCCGCAAACACTAGGATACTCAACTTTTCCCTTAACTTTACGTGGCAAATACCATATACGCTATTTGCTATGCAGTCTCACGCTCCCAATCTGTTGTTCGAAGCCCTGACTTACGACGACGTTCTGCTATTACCCGCCTATTCAGAGGTACTTCCCAAAGATACAAATACATCTACCCAACTAACCCGCAACATTCGGGTGAACATTCCTATCGTGTCGGCGGCCATGGACACTGTGACCGAGGCAGACATGGCCATTGCCATGGCGCAGGAAGGTGGCCTGGGGTTCATCCACAAAAACATGAGCATCAAGCAGCAAGCCGAACAGGTGCGCAAGGTGAAACGCTCTGAGAGTGGCATGATCCTGGACCCGGTTACGTTAGATGAGCACGCCACACTGGGCGAGGCCATCCAGATCATGAAGGAACACAAAATCGGGGGAATTCCGGTGGTGTCCTCTGACAAGAAACTGGTGGGCATCATCACCAACCGCGACCTTCGGTTCGAGAAAAACTTCTCGGTGAAAGTGTCGGAGATCATGACCAAAGACCGGCTCATCACCGCCCCCAAAGGCATTGAGTTAGACAAGGCCGAAGACATTCTCCAGGAATACAAAATCGAGAAACTACCGGTCATTGACGAAAACGGTGTGCTGGCCGGATTGATTACCTACAAAGACATTCTCAAAAGAAAACACCGCCCATACGCCTGCAAAGACGAGTTCGGGCGTTTGCGTGTAGGAGCCGCCGTGGGCGTAACGCCCGATGTGCTGGACCGTGTAGGTGCGTTGGTGGAAGCCGGTGTAGACGTAATCAGCGTAGACACTGCCCACGGACATTCCAAAGGCGTGATGGACGCGGTGCGCAGAATTAAGACTGCGTTCCCTAACGTGGACCTGATTGCCGGAAACGTGGCTACCGCCGAAGGGGCCAAAGCACTGGCAGACTCCGGGGCCGATGCCGTGAAAGTAGGCGTAGGTCCGGGCTCTATCTGTACCACCCGTATTATTGCCGGTATTGGCGTTCCGCAGTTGTCGGCTGTAATTGAAGCGGTGAAAGGGCTGGAAGGAACCGGCGTACCGGTGATCGCCGATGGCGGAATCAAATTCTCCGGTGACCTGGTGAAAGCCATCGCGGGTGGCGCCAGCACCATCATGATCGGTTCTCTGCTGGCCGGTACCGAGGAAGCTCCCGGCGACATGCAGATCTACGAAGGCCGTAAATTTAAGACCTACCGCGGCATGGGCTCCATTGAAGCCATGGGCGAAGGTTCTAAAGACCGCTATTTCCAGGATGCAGAGGATGATGTAAAGAAACTGGTGCCTGAAGGCATTGTGGGCCGCGTGCCCTACAAAGGCCTGGCCGGCGAAGTGCTGTACCAACTGGTAGGTGGCCTCAAAGCCGGCATGGGCTACTGCGGCGCCCCGGATATTGACACCCTCAAGAAAGCCAAAATGGTAAAAATAACCGGGGCAGGTTTGCGCGAGAGCCATCCGCATGACGTACAGATTACCCGTGAGGCGCCTAACTACAGCCGTTAATAGTAAATTAAGAAGACTGTCGTTTTCTATTGCCATTCTGTTTTGCTCTGCTCAAGGAAGGTCTTGGGCAGAGCAAAATTCGTTTTAGGGGTATTTCTTTAAAGTACCTGCAAAATAACACCAACCAACCATGGAGACGAAATACGGACGCTACGCAATTCTGCCGGTGGTTCCCGGCGAGTCTGGAGACTCGCTTCATCCTCAGTCACGAGACTGTAGTCTCGCGCCAGTTGATTTTTAGAACTGCTTGCGTCCGCAATACCGCCCGTTCCAAAGTCCTCGTAACGTCTGTGCCGATGCCGTTCCAAGCTCATTCTCCACAAAACAGCCTTTAAACGCATCTGCGGGGTTCTCCCTGGCCTTTATGAAAGATCGTTTTACGGTTTGGGATAGCTCACTTCTCCTTGATGCGGATTCCGGATAAATAGCTTTGTTACAAATACTTAGCTTCCTCCAGGTTTTTTCATAAGGCATTCACGTGCTTTTAAGCTGTTTTCTATGAATCATTGTAAAAGATTTCGCGTTTTCTATATAGACCTCTTCTATTACGAAGGGCCTCCTTTTTAATAAGGAGAGCTATCGTTCACAAGTCAAATAACTTAGCAACCCGCAAGGGCCGCCAGCAGGGTCTGGTTTGAAGAACATAACTTTTTTTTAATTACTTTTAAGAAATTCTCGTATTCACCCACATCTATCACCTAACCAACCACCGCAGGCAATCGCTCCAATGCCCCAAGACAAAACCATCAAACAGATAAGCCTACTAACCGGAAGTGTGAGCTGGGTGCTGCTATTGGTGAACGTTTTGTTTCTGGCCCGCCAAGAGCAGCTAGGCGAAGCCAATGCCGCTTTCCCGTACCTGAGCAACCTGCTGTCTGTGGTGTTCATCCTTTCGGTGTTCATTTACCAGCGGCACTATGTTCCCATTCAGCGCAGCGCCGAGTTCACCTCTCCCCTTTGGGGCCTTTTTGTAAAAGGCGGCCTGGGAGCGTATGCCTGGTTGGTTTTTCACTTAAGCTACCCCAACCTGAGCAAGAATGCCCTCAACAGTCCATATCTGCTGGATATTGCCTATCAGGTTCTTTTCGGGTTATTGATTTACTTTTTGGCCAAGGCGTTCTACTCGTGGCGACAGCTCATTCTGTACCATAAAACCAAAGACATTCAGAATCAGTGGAAATGGTTTGAGATTCTGATGTCCCTTCCTTTGTTGGTGCCTTTGTTAGTGCCTTTGCTTTCGCAGAAGCCCAACTACACAGAACATTTTTTCATTCTCCTGGACCTAGGCCTTTTGTTCTTGTATGGCCTTTACATGAGTGTGCACCAGCGCTGGATTGCATTTTTGACGCTGGACAAAAAGTGGGGCTGTATTTTCCTGCTTACGGCGGTCATGGCCTCGGGCGTGCTGTTTGCTAATTTCCTGTATATCTACCATGATTCTCCTGAACTGAAGATAGATTACACAGACAACCCGTTCATTCTGCTGGCCTTGAGCTTTGTGCTTATTTACGCGCTGGCTTCTTTACTGGTAGCGCTTTTCAGTTTGCCTACTACCCGGGTTTTTGAGCAGCGGAACGCCGATCTTCTGAGTTTCCAGCGTTTAAGCCATTCCATTCAGCAGGGGCAAAGCGAAGAGGAAGTCTACAACATATTGTTTGAAAGTGCCATCAAAGCCACGGGGGCAGATGCCGCCTGGCTGGAAGTGGCAGAGACCACGCACGTAGATACGTCCCAGACTACCGGCAGCCCAATTGATGCAGAAACCCAGGCCTTGGTGAAGGCGCTGGTAAAACAGGTGCAGGAGCAGGATAAGTCCCTGTTGAACAACGTGTACGTGAACGGCGATCTGGGTCTGCTTCCCGAGTTTAAAAATCACCATAGCCCTTTTAACTCGCTTCTGCTGGTGCCGCTGGTTTCTGCCAAGCGCCGCTACGGTTACCTGTACCTGCTGCTGGAGATAGAGCAAGGATTTGACGCTGATACCATTAGTGTGGTGCAGTCTTTCGTGAACCAGACGGTGCTTACCATTGAAAACCTGCGGCTCATGCAGGAATCTTTGCAGAACGAGCGCTACAAAGAGGAACTCAAGATCGCGACGCTGGTACAGGATCGCCTCAACCCTAAAACCTTCCCCACAGATACCTGGTTTGACATCAGTACCTACTCGCAGGCGGCCAAAGAAGTGGGCGGCGATTTTTATGATTACTTGCAACTAAGCAAGTCGCGCATTGCCATTATTATAGGCGATGTGTCTGGGAAAGGGATTTCGGCGGCTTTTCACATGGCACAGATGAAAGGCATTTTCCATGGGCTTATGCAGCAGGATTTGATGCCAGATGCCTTCATGGTACAGGCCAACAGTGCCCTCAGCCGGTGTCTGGAACGCACGTCTTTCATCACCTCGGCCCTGTACATCATTGACTATGAGATGCAAGGGGTTTCTTTTGCCCGGGCGGGCCATTGCCATACACTTTACTATAACTCTATGATGGAAGATACGTTCTATTTCCAGACAGAGGGACTAGGTTTGGGCATTGTACGGGACCCGTCTTACGCCAAGCGCATTCACCGGCTGCACTATGACTACAACCCCAATGATGTGATGGTCATTTACACCGATGGGATTGTGGAAGCCCGTAACACCCGGCAGGACGAGTACGGCGAGGATCGTTTGAAATACATGCTTTCCCAAACCTATCACTTAGAGGCCGAGGATATCAAAAGCGCGATCATCAATGATGTCAATAATTTCAGCAGTGACATTCTGCATGATGACCAAACCTTGCTCGTGATCAAGTTCAAACACCGCCAACCTAACAAATAGAGGATTCGTAAAGAAGCACGATGAAAATAAAACAGACCGTAACCGACAACACCATCACCATCAGTTTAGATGGTGAATTAGACGCCAGCTCTTCTGTGCTGCTGGATGAAGAACTCTCCAACCCCAGCATTATGATGTTTGGAAAGATCTTGGTTGACTGCAAGAACCTCAACTACATTTCCTCAGCGGGTTTAGGCGTATTCATCTCGCATTTGCAACGCTTTGAAGACGCCCAGATCAAGCTTATTTTCTTCAACATGCAAGAGAAAGTGCGCAATGTATTTGAGATTCTGGGGCTGGATCTGCTCATGACCATTGTCTCTTCCTATGAAGAAGCTGTGACCATTGCCAATGACTAACAAGATCCGGGTCAGTTGTGACAGGAAAAATCTGAAAGTTATCCGCGCGTTTGTGACGGAGACTTTATTGCCTGTCCATTTGTCTGAGATCATGTTAAACCAGATCATTTTGGCCGTAGACGAGATCTGCGCCAACCTGATCATCCACTCCAACAAGGAAGACAGCCAGAAGAACCTTTGTCTTACCATTAAGTATGACAACCGGGAAATCATTTTTGAGCTGGAAGATACCGGTACTCCCTTTGTAAAGGCTGATTACAAAGAGCCTGACATCCATGGCAACATCAAGGAAGGCAAAAAAGGAGGCGTGGGCGTGGCACTGGTAAATAGAATCATGGACAAAGTAGAATACAGCGTAAAGGGCTCTACCAACCTTTGCCGCCTGCACAAACGCATTGCGTAAACTACTACCGTATAATTTTTCTCCTGCATACAATAAAAACCGTTTCTGGCATGTTTTGAGCAAAAGATGCCAGAAACGGAGCAGGTTTTCCCCTTACCTGCTCCGTTGGCACTATGTTTTTCAATACTAGCCTGTTCTCTCCAAAAAAATGAGTAAAATTGCATAATGGAAGGGAAGCCTATCTGCCAGACCTTCCGCATTTTGCTGACATCTATGCGAGTTTCTTCTTTGTATGTGGGCCTGGGTGCCCTGCTCCTTTTCCAGTGTACTTCCCCTAAAAAGGCAGCTGAACCTGTTTTACTCACCATTGGCCCGGAGACCGTCCCGGTTTCTGAGTTCGCCTATGTGTATGAGAAAAACAATACCAGCTCAGACAGCGCCTTTTCCAGCGCCAGTGTCAACGAGTACCTGAATCTGTATACCAACTTCAAACTGAAAGTGGCCGAGGCCAAAAGCCGGGGTCTAGACACTACGCAGGCGTTTAAGACAGAACTGGGCGGATATAAAGAGCAGTTAGCCCAACCTTTTCTCACCGAGAAAAGCGTGACCGACCAATTAGTACGCGAAGCCTATGAGCGCCTGAAGAAAGAAGTAAACGCCACGCACCTGCTCATTACCGTTGACATGGAGGCCGACCCCAAAGATACGCTGGCGGCTTACCAAAAGATCATGGATTTGCGAAACCAGGCGGTAAACGGCACGCCGTTTGAGTCCTTAGCCCAACGCTTCTCAGAAGACCCATCGGCTAGGGAGAACGGCGGTAATCTGGGTTATTTCACGGCCTTGCAGATGGTGTACCCGTTTGAGAACGCCGCCTTCAACACGCCAGTAGGCCAGATCTCGCAACCGGTAAGAACCCGTTTCGGGTACCATCTCATCAAAGTGAACGAGGTACGCCCGGCCCAGGGCGAGATCAAAGTGGCGCACATCATGGTGCGGGCGCAGCAGGGCCTGCCTAAAGCAGATTCACTGGCCGCCAAAAAGAAGATAGACGAGATTTACAGCCGCGTACTGCGCAAAGAAGACTGGAACAAACTCACCTCCCAGTTCTCAGAAGACGCCGCTTCCGCGGATAATGGGGGCGAGTTGCCGTGGTTCGGGACGGGCCGCATGATTCCTTCGTTTGAAGAAGCTGCTTTTGCTCTGGCCCAGCCGGGGGCCATTACACCTCCGGTGCAAACCGTTTACGGGTGGCACATCATTAAATTGCTAGAGCGCAAAGAACTGCCTACGTATGAAGAGATGGAAACGTCGCTTCGTAACCGTATTGCCAAAGACTCCCGTTCAGAGCTGAACAAGGCCGCGTTCCTGCGCCGCATCAAAACCGAAAACAAATTCCAGGAGAATTCAGCCATTAAGGAAGCAACTCTGCGTCTGGCTGACTCTACCCTACTCACGGGCAAATGGCAGTTCAATGTTCCGGCAGAGCCGAAGAACTTACCAACGGCCACGCTTTTCACCATCAACAGCCAGCCGTACACGGTGGGTAATTTCGCCACGTACATTGATGCGAACCAACGCCCCAGACAGAATGTGTCCCCGGCCCACGCCATGAACCTGCTGTATGACAAGTTCGTGGAGACCAGCCTGTTGGACTATGAGCGTGAACACCTGGAAGAAAAGCACCCCGACTACAAAATGCTGGTAAACGAGTACCATGACGGTATTTTGCTGTTCCAGCTCATGGAAGAGAAAGTATGGGCCAAAGCCGTAGAAGACACCGTAGGGCTGAAAGCTTTCTTTGCCGCCAACCAGGACAAGTACATGTGGGGAGAGCGTGCACAGGCCACTATCCTGAGCGCCGCCAACCCAACCGTTTTAGCCGAGGCTCAGTCATTGCTGAGGGCCGGTAAATATCCGTCTGCCAGAATCAAACCCGTAGATGTGCTTTTCACGTCAAACAGTACAACTCTTTCCAAAGCCGCCACAACGCAACTAGACCAACTGGCCGCCGCGCTGGTAGCAGACACCACTTTGTCCTTAGAGTTGACTGGCTACCAAGATGCTCGTGAAAGCGCAAACCGCAAGAACTCAACCTTGCCCGCCCGCCGTACCACAGCCGTTAAGAATTACCTGCAAAAGAAAGGTGTTACCGGAGAGAACATCAAACTGGTGCCAGCCACCAGTGAATCTATTGGCACCCGCCGGGCATCATTGCGCGTGTACACCTCAGATGTGCAAGCCATAGCCGAGCAACTGAACCAAGGTAACCCTCTGGCCCTACAAGTGACCTCCCGTAAGTTCCAGCGCGGTGACAACAAGGTATTAGATGGCGTAACCTGGAAGCCGGGCACGTACAACGTGACGCAAGACGGCCGTTCCATCTGGATCAAGATTGACCGGGTAGAAGCTCCTGCTCCCAAAAAACTCAATGAAACCAGAGGCGTGGCTATCTCAGATTACCAGACGTATCTGGAACAGGAGTGGATCAAAGAACTTCGCCAGAAATACCCGGTAAGTGTGAACCAGACAGAGGTGCAGAAGCTTATTAAGAAGTAAGAGCTTGCTTGAATTTGAGGTTTGCAGGCGAAAATGACCAGAGAAAGGTTCTGAGGAAGCATTTTTTGAGCAGCGTAGCAGCGCTACGGAGCGAGAAAAAGGTGAACGCAGGTACTCTCTATGGGCATTTGCAGCGCAAAACTCAAATTTAAACATGCTCTAAGCAGGCCCGAAGTTTCTTTTAATGAAGCCGTTTGCCTAGCTTTGTTTGTTTCCCACTATACTATTTTGCAAGAGAAGCGGTTCTATAGAAAGCAACCGCTATACAGAATACCATGAAAATCAGAATTTCTTCTTTCTTTAAAAGCCTTCTCCTACTCTGTGTTTTGGGTGCTATGGCGCCTCGCGCCGAAGCTCAGCAAGCCACATTGGTAGATAACATAGTAGCCAAGGTAGGAGGTCATATTATCTTACGCTCTGAACTGGAGTTCCAGCACGCCAACGCCGTTTCCCAAGGCTACAAAACCCCAGATCTAAAATGCCAGATTTTACAGTCATTGGTACAGAACAAACTATTGCTGGCCCGCGCCGAAGTAGATTCTGTGATTGTGGAAGACAGCCGGATTACCGGTGAACTGGACGGTAGACTTAATACCATGATTTCCCAGATTGGCGGAGCCGAGAAACTGGAAAGCTACTTCAACAAGTCTATGAGTGAGATCAGAAGTGATCTGCGCCGCAGCATCAAAGAGCAGTTGACCATACAGCAAATGGAACGGGAAATTTCCGGTAAGATTAAAGTGACTCCCAAAGAGGTGCAGCAATACTTTAACCGCATTCCCAAAGACAGCTTACCGTATTTCTCTACGGAGGTGGAAGTAGGTCAGATTGTAAAAATTGCGCAGATTGGTACCGCCCAGAAACAGGCTGCCCGTGAGCAATTGGAGGGAATACGCAAGCGCATTATAGCGGGCGAAGACTTCGCAGCGCTGGCCCGTCAATATTCGCAAGACCCTGGTTCTGGGGCCGCAGGCGGAGAGCTGGGCTTCTTCAAGAAACGTGAACTGGTGCCCGAATACGAAGCAGCCGCCCTAAAACTGCAGCCCGGCGAAACCTCACCGGTCATTGAGTCTATGTTCGGTTTCCACATTATTCAGTTATTGGAGCGCCGCGGCGAAGAGTTCAACACCCGCCACATCCTCATCAAGCCAGCCACGGCTCAGGCAGACATGCAGCAAACAGCGCACCTGCTGGACAGCATCCGTACGTTGGTGCAGAATGACAGCGTTTCGTTTGCCAAAGCGGCCAAAGACTTTTCAGATGATATGGCTACCAAAGGAAACGGCGGTATGATCACAATGCCCGGCAGTCCCACCACCTACATTCCCGTTGACAAGGTAGACCCTTCCATCTTCTTCGTGATTGATACCATGCAAGTAGGTTCCGTAAGTGCTCCGCTTCCGTACCGTACCGAAGACGGCAAAGAAGCCATGCGCATTCTTTACCTTAAATCTAAAGCAGCTCCGCACCAAGCCAACATGCGGGAAGATTACCAGAAAATTGCCGCTGCGGCCCTCGCCGACAAACGCAACCGGGCCATTTCTGAGTGGTTCGAAAAAAACAAAGACACGGTGTTTGTAGACATCGTACCAGAATTCAAAACCTGTAGTTTAGACGACTAACCTCCCCTTCTATGCCTCCCTTTGCCTCTGACAAAGAAGCTGCAGATGCGCTTCACCATGCCTATAAACGTCTGACCGCTGAAATATCCCAAACCATCATTGGTCAGGAAGAAGTGGTGAAACTGGTGCTGACTGCCGTTTTTTGTCAGGGGCATTGTCTTTTGGTGGGAGTACCGGGCCTGGCTAAAACCTTGCTGATTCAGACTATTTCCAATTCCCTGGATTTGTCGTTTAACCGGGTGCAGTTTACCCCAGATTTGATGCCCTCAGATATTCTGGGTTCCGAGACTTTGGACAATAACCGGCAATTTCAGTTTGTGAAAGGCCCGGTGTTTGCCAACATTGTACTGGCAGATGAGATTAACCGGACGCCGCCTAAAACCCAGGCCGCGTTGCTGGAGGCCATGCAGGAATACTCGGTGACCGTAGCAGGCCACCATTACAACCTGCCCCGTCCGTTCTTCGTGTTGGCCACCCAGAACCCCATTGAGCAGGAAGGAACGTACCCCTTGCCAGAGGCACAGCTAGACCGTTTCATGTTCCACATAGCCCTCGCCTACCCCAGCTACGAGGCCGAACTGCAGATTGTCAAAAATACCACCGGTGACCGCAAGCACACGCCCAACGTAATTTTGCACGCCGATGAAATCACCGCTTTCCAGCAACTGGTGCGCCGCGTTCCGGTCACCGACAACGTGGTGGAATACGCCGTGAAGCTGGTGCACAAAACCCGTCCCAACACCTCATTAGCCGGAGCCCAAACCGACCAGTACCTGGAATGGGGTGCCGGTCCGCGCGCCTCACAGCACCTCATCATGGGCGCTAAATGCAACGCCCTCATCAGAGGAAAATACTCGCCAGACATTGAGGACGTGCAGGCTGTAGCCGTTCCTATTCTGCGTCACCGCCTGGTTCGTAACTTCAAAGCCGAAGCAGAAGGCATTACCGTGGAACAAATCATCAAGGGTCTGCTATAGTGTTTTAGGTCTGTTTTCTGAAAAGAAAACCTAAATCAGAAGTTCGTTCCTTTCCTTTTCTTACCTTCCCGCGGCATACAAGCAATGCGTGGCAGAGACAAGGCAGTGCCTGCTCTCTACATTATCTGATTACAATATTCGCTACTTTCCCCCTTTCCAGTCTTTCCCGAGCGCGCCTCGCTTTTGGCCCTGGAAAGGCAAAACTAAGCGCAAAGGACACCTCAGGCCGAAAGGGCAGTGCGCGAGGGGAAGACGGGGCCTCGCGGCCGTGAGCGCACGGAGAGAAACCATGCAACAACAAAGCATAAGGGCACCGCATTAAACCACCAATGTGTGTACCTATACAAAAGCAGCTAATTCTAGCCAAATACCAATAAGACAGAAACTAACCACAGGGATACTTCAATTCCAGCTCCTTTTCAGAAAACAGTGTCAAAACAGAATTTGCCCAAAGGTGAGGCAACAGGAAGTGGTGAAAAAGAGTAACGCATTGTGTACTTTTGCCCAGATTCATAAACTTAACTCCGCATGGAAGCAGCTGCTCTTTACGAACGCTTTGAAAATAACCTGGAAACGATCTTCTCCTACCTTAAGAGAGGTCTGGATGTCCGCACCACACCCTACAACATCTCTATGCCCTTAGAGTTGAACCTGCTGTGCGATGTTTTGACCAACGCCGGTTTCCCCTGCCGCGTGACTAAAGACGGTTTTGAGGCGTTAATTGAGTTCCATGACTTGTACATGCAGGAAGGCCAGCGCATTTCAGATGTGATGCACCGCATATTGGAAGACAAACGCGCGTACATCCGCACGCCAGACGGCACGGTGTTATTGAAAGAGCAACTCATCAGGCGTTTAGAGTATTTCAACGAGATTGCCCACTCCATGGAAGTGATTGCGCGCCTGCAGCAATTAGGCAGCCCGCTGCAATACAACTATCCTTTCCTGAACCAATAAATAAACGGGAGCATTCCGGTTCACCGGATTACCTTCACTTTTATAAAAACACAACACAAACTGCCTGGCAAGTCTGTCTCTATTGAGATGAACTTACCAGGCAGTTCAGGTTTAAGGAGGTGGCACGCATTCCGTCCCCCCTTTGAAGGAGTTAGGGAATGAGTACTCGTGCTGATGATGGCTTTGCCGAGATTCATTATGAATCGTTTATGGCTGTTGCCAAAGGTTCTTCTTCCGTCCTTGTCATCCCCCTACCCCCTTCGAAGGGGGGACGGAATGCGTGTATAGGATACAGAGGAGAAAGTGGGTTGTCTCTATTTTTATGCCTGAAGTCACTCTAAATTCTGAGTGGTAAAACAGCCGCCAACCATCAATTCCTTACAAAGTTCTGCTTTTTGGAATCTGCAGAAAAGCAGTCTCGTACACCAAACAAAACTAGGCACTTTCCATGCAGTCACCCAGCACCACTTCTGATACAAGCGTCGCGCTTTCCACCGAAAGGCTTCGGCTGCTGCCGTACACGCTGGAGATGGCGCCTGCCTTCTGGAAGCTGCTGGACCAGAACCGAGCCCGTCTTATGCCCGACTTCCCGGATCGGACCTCGGCCGTGGTTACTCTTTCAGATGCCCAAAACCGAATCAGGGTGTTTATGTCACAGCACAAGGTTGGTGATTTATACAGCTTTGGGATTTGGAGTAAAGAAACCGGCGAATGCTTGGGCGACATTACCCTGCGCCGGTTGTCGCGCGGGAAACCGTATGCCGAGGTGGGTTATTATCTGAGCGACCAGGCTGAAGGCCGCGGTTATGCCACGGAGGCGCTCCAGGGCATTGCTCGTTATGCGTTCCAGGACCTTAGAATGGAGAGCATCAACCTGCGCTGCACCGTAGACAATGAACGCAGCAAACGGGTAGCCGAACGGAGCGGCTTCACCTATCTCAAAACCTATACGCCGGTACTGCAAGATTCAGGAGACAAACCAGCTTCACCCATTCACGTGTACCGCCTGCATAAAAATGACACAAACGCTGCGCTGCTGTGGTAACCTCTTTTTGGGCTTGTTTTCAGAAAACAGAACTTAAAACGGCACTTATCTTTTCTTGAGTTTAGCCAGAAAGAAGTCAGAATTAAAGTGCAGGTACAGGCTGTTGGAGAACTCCAGTTTAGGGTAATCAAAGTCAATGTACGGCTCCAACCGCAGGGTTAGGGTGAGCCCCTCGGTGAGTTCCAGGTCATGCATGAAGCGCACAATCAAAAGTTGCCGGTTCTTTTGCGTAAAGTCTGGCGTTTTGAAGTTGGAGGAGACCGAAGGAAACAGCTTACCGCCCAGTTCAGAGTAATACCCGCTGCCCCGCCAGTAACTCAGCATCACGTTCTGGTATTTGGTATCTACCCCCGCATTCAGGTACATGCCGCCGCCCTGCTCAAACGGCTGTTCCTTGGTATTGGAGAAATCTTTCCAGCCTACCACGTACGGCTGAAAATGCAGCGCCTTCAGAACTTTCTTATCATAGTTTTTCCTGATGACCAAACCCGCCGCCACGTTGGTTAAGGTCACCAAAGGTAAATCGGTGACGTCAATCTGCCCGCCCCGGTGCTGAGCCGTGAACTGGAGCGGCAAGCCGATGTAAGTTTCCGATCCAGGGGTGTTTTCCGGAGAATCCACGGGAACCGGGGTTCGGTAAAGCGTGAGTTCCGCCGAGGCTCCTCCGGCCACTTCTTCCTGAAACGGGTCCATGCGTCTGAGGTAGCGTTGCCAGTCAATCCAGACGTCCAGCTTAACGCCGGGTTTGTTTAGCAGGAACTGCAGGCCGTTCTCCAGGCGGTTGGTGATGACGCGCTCAAAGTCATAGAGAGGTTCTATGTAGCCGTGGTTCAGGTTTCCCTCCAGCGTCCCTAACAGCAGGGCCATGCCGTTTTCCTCGTACCGGATGGTGAAGGTAGGCTGCAACAGGGAATATCGGCGCGAGCCGAAATCTTTCTGCACCTGCACGCCCGCGTCTATGCGCACGTTAGAAGACGGAAAGTAAATGAACCGCGGGTTCAGATGGTAACCGAAGAGCGTGTAACCTTCGGCGATGTCATTGAAATACTCATTGTTCTTCTGGTAGCCAAAGGCATTGATGCCCAACTGCAGCTCACCGGCCTGATCTGGTTTAACAGGTTGCCTGAACTCAAGGGCTTTGTTGTTTAGCTGCGCAAAGGCGGTTTGACCTGCTAAAACAGCAGCGGCGGCTACTAGAAGCCATTTGTGAGACATAAGAATACGGTTACGCGAGGTACATGCAAAAACAAAACAGGCCAGGAACCCACTACCACCACTGCTCTACCCTCCCCCTGAAAGGTACTTAAAAACTTGAAGAAACAGAATCAGAAAGGTTACGCCGGTATTCCTTTCAACGGCTAGATTCTGGGCTACTTTCTGCTAAACGGGCAGAAAACAAGACCTTACCCTCTCCGCTCTTCTTTCAGGTTTTACCCTTAAAATTACTGCTCTGCCTGTAACTAAAATGCGGGTACAGTTGTTTCAAAGAAGCCAGAGAAAGCACTAACTTTAGCCTTGCTCGCTAAGTCTCTGGTGCTTTGTGAGTTGCTGTTTGCTATTTTAAATAGCAAAACGCTATAAAAAATAACTAAAAAAAGTAGTAAATCTTGGCACAAATCCGGTACTTTGGGTGTTTCCTTTATACACCTCCGGAATATGTCTGGAAAGCAGGAAAACGCCGCGGCTAGCGTTTGCAGATTGCCTCAGGAAGTTGTAAATTCATCAAAACTTAAGCATAGAAAACACAAACATGAGTGTACAAAGCGAGAAATTAAAAGCGCTCCAACTCACCATCGACAAGCTGGACAAAACCTACGGGAAAGGTACGGTTATGAAGCTGAACGATACCCAGGTGGAGGACATCCCAGCTATTTCTACCGGCTCACTGGGCTTAGACATTGCCTTGGGAATTGGTGGTCTTCCGCGCGGAAGGGTGGTAGAGATTTACGGGCCAGAATCGTCCGGTAAAACTACCCTCACCATGCACTGCATTGCAGAAGCGCAGAAAAAAGGTGGTATTGCCGCGTTTATTGACGCTGAGCACGCTTTTGACAAAGCATACGCCGAGAAGCTAGGCATTGACACCGAAAACCTCCTCATTGCGCAGCCAGACAACGGTGAGCAGGCCCTGGAGATTGCCGACCACTTGATTAGCTCCGGTGCTATTGATATCATTGTTATTGACTCTGTGGCCGCTCTGGTGCCTAAAGGCGAACTGGAAGGCGACATGGGTGACAGCAAAATGGGCCTTCAGGCGCGTTTGATGTCCCAAGCCTTAAGAAAGCTGACTGGTACCATCAACAAAACTGGCTGCTGCTGTATCTTCATTAACCAGTTGCGTGAGAAGATTGGCGTGATGTTCGGGAACCCCGAGACCACTACTGGTGGTAACGCCCTGAAGTTCTACGCCTCGGTACGTCTGGATATCCGTCGTATTGGTCAGATCAAAGAAGGTCCAGACAATATTACCGGTAACCGCACCAAGGTGAAAGTGGTGAAAAACAAGGTGGCACCTCCGTTCAAAGTAGTGGAGTTTGACATCATGTACGGCGAAGGTATTTCCAAAGTAGGCGAGATCCTTGACTTAGGGGTTGAGCTGAGCGTGGTACAGAAATCAGGTTCCTGGTTCTCTTACAACGGCGACCGCTTAGGCCAGGGCCGCGACGCCGTGAAGCAGTTCTTGTTAGACAACGAAGAGCTGATGCAGGACATAGAAGGCAAAATCAGAGCGATTGTAAAAGGCGAGCCCGAGAAAGTGGCGGCGGCCTTAGCAGACACTCCTGAATAATTTCTTATATTCTTCACAAAACGGCACCTTTTTAGGTGCCGTTTCTGTTTAAATGGTTTGCATCTGAAAATATATACCTTTGTCTACCATTGAACTCGTTGCGGTTTGGTACGACATTTGAATAGCTTCAGGCATACAGGAAAGATTGGCTTATGCGTGTAAAACATCAACTACTACTTATCGTGCCGCTGTTGGGCTTAGTTTTGAGTGGCTTCGCTTTGAATGACACCATGCGTACCGTGAAAAATGACTCTTTCGCCCCCGGCGAAAACCTGCAATACAAAGTCCACTACGGAGTTATCAATGCCGGCGAGGCTACCATCAACGTGGCTCCCACTATTCAGCGCATTAACAACCGTCCGTGTTACCAGACTACGGTAAGCGGCAAAACCATTGGTTCTTTTGACTTCTTCCACCGCGTACGCGATACATGGACGTCTTTCATTGACACCTCCTCCATGCTGCCTATGCGGTTTCACCGCAACATAGAAGAAGGCCGTTACCGCCGCAAAGAAACCACCGATTTCAACCACGCCAACAACACCGTGGTAGTGAACGACAGCCGCGACGAGAAGAAAAACCAGGTCTTCAAGGTGCCAGACAACGCCCAAGACATGATCAGTGGTTTCTACTACCTGCGCACGCTTGATCTCAGCAGTTTTAAGCCGGGGCAGACCATCAGAATGCAGGGGTTCCTAGGCGATGAAGTATTTGACATGACCGTCACGTACCGTGGCAAAACCACTGTAGAAACTAAAGCCGGAAAGATACGGGCGCACCGTTTAGTGCCTAAAATGCCTAAAAACAAGCTATTCAGCGGCGAAGACGCCATTTCTGTCTTCTTTTCTGATGATGAAAACAAAATCCCGGTCATGTTCCAGGCCGAAATGTTTGTGGGTTCTGTGAAGGTGGATCTTTACAAATACAACGGACTGCAAAGTAGATTGAATGTGGTAAGGTAGTATTAGAGATTGTTTTAGATCCTGCAGCAACTGTCTCTAACCACCTAACCTATATGAAAACCAGATACTTTTTTGCCTTTGCCCTACTGGTAAGCTTTCTATTCTTAGGTATAGATTTACGCGCTCAGAGCCAAATCTCCACCATCTTGTCAAATGACGGGAAGGTAGCGTTCACGATAACAAAATCTAACGTTTCCGTTTTGCTTTCTCAGAAAGGCCAGATCACCAATCTTTCCATCAATGCAAGCGGTGAGATTTCTTATGATATTCACAACCGGATTGACCAAATTGGGAAGATGGAGATTTCATATGATATCCATGACAGGATTGATGAGATTGGTAAAACGGAAATTTCCTATGACATTCATGGCCGGATAGATAAAATAGGCCAGGATGAGATAGACTATGATCTTTCTGGCAGGGTAATCAAAATAGGTCAGACAGAAATTTCTTATCGGTTCAATACTGGTAACATTGAAAGCATTAAAGACCGATAGCCCTACGCTTCTTTAAAGTCCCTTTATTGGCCAATGGCATATAAAGGGACTTTCCTGTTTTTCGGCCTGTTTTCCAAAAAACACGCAGGAAACAGCTTATGTAAGCGACTCACCATCTGCCCAGATATTATCAAATTGTTACCAATCCATCTAAGCTGGTTAAAAAAAACACAAGCAATTACTTATCCTTATATTTGTATAGAAATTCAGAGTAGGGCAACTGCATCTTACGCGCTATGTCACTCCTCTGACCTTCCTGGGAGATAGCTTTGGTTCCACTAACCGCATCCTATGCAAACGCCGGCTAAATACAAGATTCTAGTAGTAGATGATGATCCAGACATCATAGAACTGTTGCAGTACAACCTGGAAAAAGAAGGCTACGAAGTAGGGCAAGCCCCCAATGGCCAAGTGGCGCTGGAAGTGGCCCGGAAATTTGCCCCAGACATCATTCTGCTGGACGTCATGATGCCCGTCATGGACGGAATCACCACCTGCCGCCAACTCCGCGACAACCCGAAGTTCAAAGACACGCACATCCTGTTCCTGACCGCCCGCTCTGAGGAATTCTCTGAGGTAGCCGCTTTTGACGCCGGGGCCGATGATTTTATTGTGAAACCCATCAAGCCGCGGGCCCTCATCAGCCGGTTGGCGGCCTACAAGCGCCGCGATACCAGTCAGGGAACAGAACAGGTTCAGGTCATAGAGATTGGCGAGTTCAAGATTGACCGTACCAGCTTTATCGTGCACAAAGGCGAGCAGAAAATCACGTTACCCAAAAAGGAATTCGAGCTGCTGGCTTTCCTGGCGACTACGCCCAACAAAGTATTCAGCCGTGATGAACTGTTGAATAACGTTTGGGGGAACGATGTGTTTGTGATTGCCCGCACCGTAGATGTGCACATCAGGAAAGTGCGGGAGAAGATAGGCGAAGACCAGATTAAAACCATTAAAGGCGTTGGCTACAAATTCAACACCGACTAATTCCACTACTCCTGCCCCTATTCCGCCTTCCCCTAAAAAGGGGCCAAAGCTGAGTTCGCAGCGAATTGCCATCCTCATCTCGGTGCTGGTAGCAGGCATCATCACCATTTATCTGGGCATCTCGCCGTACCTGGAATTCAAACAGCGGGTGTTGGCGCTGGCATTGACCTTTTCCGCTTGCTTTTTGCTGGTGTATTTCTCCTATGAGGCGCTCATTTTCCGGGAAATCAACAACATTTACGCCAGTCTGGAGAAGTTCAAGCGCAAGGAGTTCAAGCAGATGAGCACCAAATTCCTCTTTAGGCCAGATCCCTTGCAGCGCATCAAAGATGAGATTTACCATTTGGCGGAGCGTAACCAGAAGGAGATTGAGGAACTGAAACGCCTGCAAGCCATGCGCCGCGAGTTCTTAGCCGATGTTTCGCACGAACTCAAAACCCCCATTTTCGCCGCGCAGGGCTTTATTCATACCCTGCTGGACGGGGCCATGGATGATGAGCGCGTACGCGACAAATTCCTCCAGAAAGCCGCCAAAAGCTTAGACGGGCTAGACACGCTGGTGCAGGACCTCATCACCATTTCGCAGCTAGAGAAAGGGGTGATTCAGATGAAGAAAAAAACCTTCGACCTGAATGAACTGGGCCAGGAAGTATGGGAGCAACTGGAAAGCAAGGCCAAAGCCAAGAACATCACCATTCACCTGCTGAACGCCCCCGAGGAAATCTTCATGGTCATAGGCGACCGAGGCCGCATCAAGCAAGTGCTCATCAACCTCATGGACAACGCCATCAAATACGGGCTGGAGAACGGCAACATCTGGCTTTCTTTTCAGGATGGCAAGAAAAAAACACTGGTCACCGTGCGCGATGACGGACCCGGCATGTCCAAACAGCACCACGTCCGCATTTTTGAACGTTTCTACCGCATAGACAAAAGCCGCACCAGAGATACCTCGGGCGGCGGAGGTTCCGGCCTGGGTCTGGCCATTTCCAAACACATTGTGGAAGCGCACAAATCCACCATTGCGGTGTTCAGTGAAATAGGCCAGGGCACCACGCTGCACTTCAAACTCACCAAAGCCAAGCTGGAGTAATCTGTATTTAGAGCCCGGTTTCCTGAAAATAGCTTTAAAACAAGCGCGTTTGATATCTTTGAGAAACATGGGTCCAATTTCCCGTGGAAGGGGATGTTTTCCCTTCATCTTACTTCTTTTAAAGTCTAGTTTCTGCCATGCGCTCTTCTTCTGTATCTGGTTTTGTCATGATCGCTTTGGCTTTGCTTACCAGTTGTGTCAGCACCAAACATACCACTCCGTTGGGCGGCTGTCTGGTCAACCTGAAAGCGGGCGAAAAACTGCTGATGGCCGAAGTGCCGGGTTCTTCTTCGTATGAGTCAGCGGCGTTGTACCAGATTCTGGAGAAAGAAGCCCTTGCAGCTGGTGTAACGCCCGCTTACGCGGCAGAACAGGAAATGGACTTACGCTTGCACCAGGTAAAGCCTACCGCAGATACCGCCAGCCTGGCCGCGTTGCAGAAACTGGGGTACGCCTATTATCTGCGCGTGCAGGTAGCCGGCAAAGAAGCCACGGAAAGCTATACCCACACCTCTGCAGAAGAAAGAAGGGAAGCCGAGGCTTCTCCTCTTCCCGCCAGCTTCAGCAAAGACGATGACGTTACCAAAGCACAACTGACGTTTTCGTTGTACACCACTGATGAACGAAGATTGGTCTACACCCTCGTGACCAAAACCGAGATGCGCACCTTGCCCATTGCTGAGAATGACGGCGACCTCCACTCGGTCAATCTTTCCACCGTCTCTATGGCTATTCAGAAAGCGATGACCAAAGGCGTGAAGAAGCTGCTGGAGAGTTGCCTGTAACCTCTTTCATTACTTCAGGTACTTCAGGACAAAGCAGTAACCGTCCTGTATTTCAAGGTTATTTTTCTGAAATCAAGCTCTAAACAGAGCAATCCTGAAGACGGAAATTATAGGTACCTTTGTGGCTTTAGAGCAGTAGACGCCGTTTTTGCCTTGTTTTCGTAAAAGCAGACCAGAAAACGCCTCGGCCTGCCACCACACACCCATTTCTATGAAGTTACCCGCTTTCCGCGATCTTATCATATTTGAGAACGACGATTTCATCATTGTCAACAAACCACCGTTTCTATCTACGCTGGAGGACCGGTCTTTCAACGCCACCAACTTACTTACCCTGGCCCGCCAGTACCACGACGATGCCCAGGCCTGCCACCGCCTGGACAAGGAAACTTCGGGCTGTCTGGCCATCGCCAAAAACCCTGAAGCGTACCGCCATCTTTCCATGCAGTTTGAGAACCGGCAAGTCCAGAAAACCTACCACGCGGTAGCCTGGGGAAGCCATGAGTTTGACAATCTGTTGGTGGACCGTGCCATTCAGCCGGGCCTGAAAGGAATTGCCAAGTTGGCGTTCAAGGGCAAGCCCGCGCAAACGTATTTCACCACGTTAGAGAAATTTGGTCGTCATACGTTGGTGGAATGTAAACCCATTACGGGCCGTATGCACCAGATTCGTTTGCACCTGGCTTTTTTGAAAGCCTCTATTGTGCAGGATGAGCTCTACGGCGGTGAGCCGCTTTACCTCTCCAGCCTTAAACGCAAATTCAACCTGGCGAAAGACACGGAGGAACAGCCGGTGATCAAACGGTTCGCGCTGCACTCTTACCAGTTAGGCTTTACTCTGCTGAATGGTGAGGCTATTACGGTAACCGCAGAGTACCCCAAAGACTTTGACGTGTTGTTGAAGTTGCTTCGCAAGAATGGATAGGGAAGGTTTAAGGCAGGCCTTTACAGTAATGATGAGTTTCTCCAGTTGAGTACGTTTAGAAATTTGATGTAGGTTGATGTGCATGCCTTACGCTGTTCCCTTGGATTGTCTGCCTTCTGCGTGGGTGCAAGTGCTGTATTGTTTCATTTGTTCCGCTAAGCGCTCACGGCCGCGAGGCCCCGTCTTCCCCTCTCACACTGCCCTTTCGGCCTGCACCGTTTGTCTCCCTTAGTTCTGCCTGTCTGAGGCCAAAAGCGAGGCGCTCGTAGGAAAGACTGGAACTGGGGAAAGTAGCAGGAAAGCGGTTCTTTGACCTTTTCTATAATTTGTCAATAAGTTAGAAGCAGGTTTGAAAGAACTAAAGAGCCGCTGGCGCGAGTCTCTGACTCGTGCCTACTGATGTGGGATAGTCTCTGACTATCCTCGCTGCAGAGCAGCGAAATTGAGGATGCTGATTATCCATGTTTTCTATGCCCTCTATGGTGCGGAAGTTACTTCCGTGCCCTTGTTAATAGGTTGATTCCACAAGACTCAGAAGTAACTTCCGCACCATAGCTCATTTCAGCGCTTGGCTAGTCTTAATGAGAATTCCGCACAATAACACAGTAGAAAGACTTTCAACCGAGATCATTTCAGGCTTACTTTACCTGAAACAGATGTAAAACGATAGTCTCCATTTTCGCTAACCCCTTCATCCCTACCGCTTAACTGTGCTTTCTTGGACAAATTACATTGATTTTCAAGGGAATAAACTGAGCGACAGTTGCATGCCAAAAAGAAAGCTTGTATCTTTGTGACCATTTTCAAGAAAAAGCAGAATATTTTTTCACTCGTTAACCATTTACAATGGACCATTTAAGTTATAAGACGCTATCAGTTAATAAGGCGGCCGCGAACAAAGGCTGGGTAGTGATAGACGCCGGAGACTCAACTCTTGGCCGTGTGGCCTCTCAAATCGCGATGATCCTTCGCGGCAAAAACAAACCTTCTTTCACTCCTAACGCTGACTGCGGTGATAGCGTGATCGTGATCAATGCGGATAAAGTTCGTATGACCGGTAAGAAGTGGGACAAGAAAACTTTCGTGACACACACTGGGTACCCAGGTGGTCAGCGCACGTTCACTCCCCGTGAGTTGAAGGCTAAATCTTCTACTCTGTTGGTAGAGCGCGCCGTGAAAGGTATGTTGCCTAGAACCCGTTTGGGCCGTGAGCAATTCAGAAACCTGTTTGTGTACGCCGGTGCAGAGCATCCGCATGAAGCACAACAGCCTGTTACAGTAAAACTTACAAAATAACCTAGTCATATTTAATGGAAATTCTCAATACATCTGGTAGAAGAAAAACCTCGGTGGCGCGCATCTACATGACGTCAGGGCAAGGGAATATCACTATTAACGATAGAGATATTAAGGAATATTTTCCTAGTGAAGTATTGCAAACCATCGTGCAGCAGCCATTGTCGCTGATTGACGCGGTTGGCAAATACGACATCAAGGCGAATATCAAAGGCGGTGGCGTTGCCGGTCAGGCAGAAGCCCTTCGTTTGGCCATTACCAAAGCATTGGTAGATGAAAACGCTGAGACCCGTCCAGCCCTGAAAAAAGAAGGATTCTTAACTCGTGACCCACGTATGGTGGAGCGTAAGAAATTCGGTAAGCGTAAAGCCCGTCGTTCCTTCCAGTTCTCTAAACGTTAATATATCATCAGCTGTAACAATATCATGGCTAATACCACATATAAAGATTTATTGGACGCTGGTGTCCACTTTGGTCACCTTACCAGAAAATGGGATCCTAAAATGGCTCCGTACATTTTCATGGAGAAAAACGGCATCCACATCATTGACCTGAACAAAACCTTAGTGGCTCTTGATGAGGCAACCAACGCTATCAAGCAGATTGCTAAATCAGGACGCAAGATTTTGTTTGTCGCTACCAAGAAACAAGCGCAGGACATAGTAGCAGAAGAGGCAAAACGCCTGAAAATGCCGTATGTGACTGACCGTTGGTTAGGTGGTATGTTGACTAACTTCCAGACTGTTCGTAAGTCTTTGAAGAAAATGTCTACCATTGACAAAATGGTGAAAGAAAACACGGCGTACGCTGCTATGGCGAAACGTGAGCGTTTGATGTTGTCTCGTGAGCGCGAGAAACTGGACCGTGTATTGGGCGGTATCGCTGACTTGTCACGTCTCCCAGCCGCGTTGTTCATTGTAGACGTGAAGCGTGAAGGCATTGCCATCAAAGAAGCGCAGAAACTGAACTTGCCAGTATTCGCGATTGTAGATACTAACTCTAACCCAGAGATTGTAGACTTCCCAATCCCAGCCAATGATGACGCCTCTAAGTCTATCTCTTTGATCACTTCCCTGATTGGACGTGCCATTGAAGAAGGTCTTTCTGAGCGCAAAGTTGACAAAGACGAGACGGAGAAGAAACGTACCGAAGACGAAGGTATCCAGGAGAAAATTGACGCTGAATAAGCTTCTGATCTCTTTATAAACGTGTAAAAGAAACTGAACATTAGGAAGCGTAGCCACTGATGTTCAGTTTCTTTTTAACCAATTGGGTGCCTTTCTCTAGGGCTCCCTCCTTCTAGTAAAACTTATTAACCGTATTTCTTAATAAAAGAACAATGGCTATTACAGCACAAGATGTAAACAGACTTCGTCAGGAAACTGGCGCAGGTATGATGGACTGCAAAAAAGCGTTGACAGAAGCCAACGGCGATTTTGAAACAGCCAAAGATATCCTTCGCAAACAAGGTCAGAAAATTGCCAGCAAACGCGCTGACAACGCTACTTCTGAAGGAGCAGTATTGACTCAGGTAAACGCTGAAGGCACTGTAGGTACCGTAATCGCATTGGCTTGCGAGACTGAGCCAGTTTCCAAAGTAGAAGATTTCAAAAACCTGGCCCAAACTGTATTGGCAGCTGCCGTTTCTAACACTTCTGGCACCAAAGAAGATTTGTTAGCTACCCCACAGGCCGATGGCCGTTCTCTGCAAGACCACATCACAGATCTGATGGGTAAAATTGGCGAGAAAATTGACGTAGTTTCTTACGAGACTGTTTCTGCTGAGAAAGTAGTTGCCTACAACCACTCTAATGGTAAATTAGGTGTATTGGTTGGCTTAACCAACACTGGTGGTAACGAAGTAACTGAGATTGGAAAAGACGTAGCCATGCAAATTGCCGCTATGCGTCCTATCGCAGTAGACAAAGACGGTGTTGATGCCGCTACTATCCAACGTGAAATTGAAATTGGAAAAGAGCAGGCCCGTGCCGAAGGCAAACCAGAAGAAATGCTGGAGAAAATTGCCCAAGGTAAACTGAACAAATTCTACAAAGAAAGCACATTGCTGAACCAGGAGTTTGTGAAAGACCCTTCTGTTACCATCGCCAAATTATTGGATAACACCTCTAAAGGCATGACTGTTACTGAATTCAAACGCGTTGCCATCGGATAATAGCTGCGTACACGCTCATTAAAAGAAAAGGCCCACTGGTACATACCAGTGGGCCTTTTCTTTTATACTCTCTATTGTTATGGAAGCTACAGTTATTTAGATCTAGATGGCAACATCTCTTGCAGGATACTATCTTAGCAGCCGTTGTTCTCACACTACTATACAAAATGAAAGCCCCACTGATACTATCTGCGGGGCTTCTCCATTATAAGTCTTTAGAATATTGAATGGAATATAAGAGTACCTTTCAAGCATAGCTTTTGCACTTACAATTGAAAAGTAAAACTCTAACTTAGATGGTATAGATTTTAGCTATAGCGTATAATTATAATATTTGATAAAACTATTCTTATGATTTTATAACCTGTTTTCTGCTGTTCTAAGGCTCTTAATTAGCCGAAGATAATACCGCTCTTTTCTCAAGTTGAGAAGACTGCTCTCCAGAGGCATTGCCGTTTTTAGCACTATTTGATTTTAATTGCTCTTTTCTCAATCTCTTTTCAGCAGAGATGTAGCTCAAAAAGGTAGCTTTTGCTTTCATAATTTAAAGGTTTCTGTTTTGAAAAATTATATAACTTTTAGATAAAATATGGTACAAACCCCAATAACAGCCTGTAACGCCTGACCTGCTAAAGCCAACCTGTTTTCCTTTCATTTTTTTACGTAACTGAAAGAAACAGCTAAACGTTCACAGGAATAGAAAAAATATTATAAAAAATATAACCTATTTACTTCACACAAACTATATAGTAGAGCTTAAGTGCAATATCCTCAGCCCCTTAGTTCGTGCACCTTCCACAAACCTGCGTTTTAGATGTCGTTTTGTTCTTCGAATATAATGCAAAAATCAGAGTCTCCAAAACATTCTTTACAAATTTCCATAAATTTATGGATAATACTTAAAAGTAAGTAACTTTATAATTAAAATAGTGATAGTATCTAACATCTAGCCATCATACTTCTGGTGCTTTCTTACCTTTGTTTTAAGTCTTAAATTGTGGAACAGTAAAGAAAAGACCAATATAGTTACACTACAGTAGTTATAGTTAGATGTAGAAAATACTTCTATTCCACTCCTTAGGTCGTTCATGGCGCAATACCATCAACCTGGGAAAGTAGGCTGAAGAACGTCTACTAAACAGTTTTGCAAGCTGCCTTCACAAACCAGATATTTTGAGCAGCTAAATGATCAGAAAACAGTAAAGGCCTGCTCTTACGCAGGCCTTTACTGAGAAGCAGTAAGCTCTCTGAACAATAAAAAACCTTTAGTCTAAATCAGCTTGCTTTCTCACAAACTCCTGCCCGGCAATATCTTCTTTACGGATGAATGGCCTGATGATCAGACGTGTACCGTTCTCATAAGTAAAGAACTTGTACACCCAGTTGGCTAAGACAATCAGCTTATTTCTAAACCCGATCAGGTAATAGATGTGCACGAAGAGCCAAGCCATCCAGGCAATAAAACCTTTCAGGTGCATGTTTTTGGGCAAATCAGCTACTGCCCGGTTTCTACCTATAATGGCCAGAGAGCCTTTGTCAAAATACTCAAAGGGAACCAAAGGCTCATTTCGGATAATATGACGAAGGTTTTTGGCCAGGTGTTGTCCTTGCTGAATAGCTGGTTGCGCTACGCCCGGGTGCCCTCTGGGGTATTTTTCGGTCTTCATGAAAGCGATATCGCCTATGGCAAAGATATCTTTAAAGCCGTTTACCTGATTAAAGGTGTTCACCAGATAACGCCCTCTATCGCTTACTTCGGGCGGCAGCCCTGCAATCTGAGCACCAGATACCCCAGCCGCCCAGATCAAAGTTTGGGTTCTGATCTGCTCTCCGCCTTTAAAGGTTACCACCTGTCCGTCATAAGACTCTACCAGCGTGTTCAATTTGATGTTGATGCCTACATCTTCCAGGTAGCGCTTAGTGGTGGCACTAGACTCGGGTGACATGGGTGGTAAGACACGGTCCAGTCCTTCCACCAGATAGATATTCATCTGCCGGAAGTCCATACCTGGGTAATCGCCCGGAAGGACGTGTTTCCGCATCTCGGCTAATGCACCGGCTAGTTCCACGCCTGTGGGACCACCACCCACAATCACAATGTTGAGGAGGCTTTGCCGCACTACCGGGTCTTTGATCATGTTGGCCTGCTCAAAAGACTGCAGAAGCTGGCTGCGCAGATTAAGCGCGTCTGGCACCTGCTTGAGCGGGAAAGAGTACTTTTTGATTTGCTCGTTCCCGAAGTAGTTGGACTTGGTTCCCGTGGCAATGACCACAAAATCATAGGGCAGTTCCCCCACCAGGGTAGAAACAGTTTTAGTGGCGGGGTTAATGCCGGTCACCTTCACCTGCCGGAAGTGGAAGTCTTCGTAATCTTCATCAAACATCTTGCGGAGCGGCTCGGCAATGGCATCTGGCTCCAGACCGGCGGTGGCTACCTGGTACAACAACGGCCAGAAACCGTGGTAATTCTGCCGGTCAAACATGACAATCTGAAACTCTTTCCCAGAGAGTTTCTTCGCCAGATTCACGCCTCCAAATCCGCCCCCAATGATGACCACACGTGGTTTTCTGGTGTCTGGAATATTAAGTGAAAGCTCGTTTATATGAAGCATAGTCCATCAGTAGAAGTTTATTCAAAGCTGAGTAACGCTTTGAAGCCTTGTTTTATCAATAGACTTATACTCCATTTCCAGTATATAAGATTTTCTATTTAGGGAGAAGTTTAGAACCAGACGCTTTTAGTTTGTTCCTGAAAACCAAAAGGCGTTTAGAGGCTGTTTTAGATAAAACAACCTCTAAACGCCCTAGCAGATAAGATTTGTGCTTTAACGCTTATCTATGGAAGCTATCACCCACAAACTTTAACACCTCTGGCAATGCCGTACGCCAGTAAGTCCAGGTATGTCCGCCATCCCGTACTCTGAATTCATGCGGAATTCGGCGGTCCAGCATAGCGGCATGCAGGGCCATGTTCCCTTTGATGAGAAAGTCGTCATCACCGCAGTCAATGTAGTACTTTACTTTTTTGAGCGAGTCTGCTGAGGCTGTTTCCACTATTTTCAGGATGGAGTTCTGGTTCCAGTGAGCACTCAGGCGTTCTGGGCCTTTGGGGTGTTGCCCGTAGATACTGGCGAAGGTTCTATTGTAATTATCATCCGCCATGTTCTGGAATTCTTCATTGGTGAAGACGGCCGAACTCAAGGGAGCGGCAGCTGAAAACAACTCAGGGTGTTTCATGGCCATGATAAGTGTGCCATAGCCACCCATAGAAAGACCAGCTACGGCTCTGGATTCTTTGCTGCTGCGGGTCCGGTATACTTTGTCTACATAGGGAATAAATTCTTTTACGAAGAAATCCTCAAACTTCACCTTTCCATCGGCACTGTTCACGTACCAGGTCACCCCCGCGTCTGGCATGACAATGAGCATGGGTGGAATCTGGCCAGCCTGCATCAAGCGGTCGGCAATGAGGTGGGCCTCTCCAAACTGGGACCAGCCAGTTTCGTCATCGGTGTAACCGTGCAGCAGGTACAATACCGGGTAGCGACGGTTAGATTTCTCGTAGTCAGCGGGGAGATAGATGGAATAGTTGACGTCTTGGTCAAGAATTTTGCTTTTGGCTTTCAGGCTTTCTTTCAACGTACCTTGTTGGGCCATGGCCTGCCAGGAAAGCAGCAGGAAAAGAGAAAAGAGAAGTTTGCGCATAACACGTTTCTTGGGGTAAGGAAAGGCTCCGGCATCTGTGGCCGTCGTTTACATGCTCCAAGTATAGTGTCTTTCTGCCGGATTTCCGCTATTTGCAGTGGCAACAAACCGGATGGATTCAATTACATTTTAATAGGTGGAAGAACCTGAACGCCGGTTTTCAATGCTTATGATAGCACTAGTGCAATCTCCTGTAGACGGCAGTTCTTCTAGCCTTCTTCGCTAATTTGCAGTGAGATTTTAGGATAATGAGTTGAAAATGGGAAAGACGAAGAAGTTATTGGTTGTTGCGGTGCTCCAGGTGCGCCACAGACTCTTCTAACCATTTTACCGCCTCGTGCTCGGTGAGGAATGCTTTCCGTTGTACGTCTGAGTTGTCTGAGGAAATGGCAGATAGGGTTGCTCCTTCCTGAAGCCGTTGCATTTGCCGGGGGGCCAGCAACCAGGCCACTAACACGTGCGAAGCTACTTGCTCCAGCACTTTAGGGTAAAACTCATTGTTAAGCCAATCATTCTCGTTCTGGGTCATTTCGCCTTTAGAACGACAGTCAATAAGCCAGGAGGCGGAGGGGTTTTCTTTGGCCACGGAGAGAAGGGCCAGGCAGTTCATCTTGAACTCAGTGAAAGTGACAGGCTGCTGCCAACGGATAATAACCGTCTGCATATCTGCCCGATAGGAAATCTTAATATGTTTGCTAAATCCTATCTTCATGGCGCAAGGGGGACTTACACGCTATTTTGTGGCGCTTTGGTTTAAACTAATTCATTCTTAGTTAATTGTCGTCTGTCTTGAATTGAAAATAGGAGAAGCTTTTGGCAATTGCAAGCCTCACTTAACATTTTGCCCGAA
Organism: Rufibacter sp. JT3400010; assembly: GCF_054956755.1. Taxonomy (NCBI): domain Bacteria; kingdom Pseudomonadati; phylum Bacteroidota; class Cytophagia; order Cytophagales; family Hymenobacteraceae; genus Rufibacter; species Rufibacter sp. JT3400010. The sequence goes on from NZ_JBUDXA010000006.1 coordinate 50,150, forward strand.
TATTGCAAAAAACAAGTAGAAATACGAAGAATATTCCTACTACTCGTGACGACTACGAGCTTCGTGCAGGTTTTTACGCATAGAAAGAAATAGTTCTATGCTGTTTTGCAGAAATGGCTCATCTAACCAGCTTTTGATTTCTTCGTCGCCGCCGGTCACATCCATTTCGCTCACTTTATAGGTTTGCTCAAATGGGCCTAACTCCAACTTAAGCAAGTACTTCCCGTTCCAGGCCAGTAAGGTAATCTTGATATCGGGATGAGGAATGTCAGCTACAACGCGCATGGGCAAAAAGTAAAAAATAATACATTCAGTTCAAAAGTACTGTACGCAAAGGTAACCGGCAGGATTTCTCCATTGTTACCGCACCTTTAACAATTCAGGCTTCTTCCGCTTTAAAAAGCGGAAGAAGGGCTTAACAGATAGTATTTTTCAGAAAAAAGCAGGAATGGAGGTTTACAGGCTGATTTTCTCAGAATTACACAAAACTACAGCTCAATTCCCATCTGTCGCATGAGTTGGCTGGCGTTGAAGCTCTGGCAGATGCCGGGACGCAGCGTGTAATCAAAACGCAGCTGACCGTCTTCAAAATAACTGTTGAAGCTGAAGTTCTGCACCGATCCCGGCAACTCCTGTTCCATGTTGCCCAGTTCCAGGTCATGGGTAGAAACAAAGCCTGCCGCCTGCCGCTGGTGCAATTGCCTTATCAAAGCCATGGCACCTTGGTGGCGGTCATGGGAGTTGGTGCCTTTCAGAATCTCGTCCAGGAAGAAGTACACGGGTTGGCCGGTCTGCGTTAAATCCAGCAGGATTTTGAGGCGTTTCAATTCTGCGTAGAACGAGGAAGTGTTCTCGGCTAGGTTGTCTTCGGTGCGCATGCTGGTGTACACCTGGGCCGGAAAAACGGAGAGCCGCTTCGCGCAGACGGCCGTGCCGGTGAACGCCAGCACCATGTTCACACCCACCGCCCGCAGAAACGTACTCTTGCCAGACATGTTGGAACCCGTGATAAGCGCCGTGTGCCCGGCCCCCTGAAAAGCAATGCTGTTGGCCGTGCGGCTGGGACTAAAAATAAGCGGATGGCTCAGTTCTTCGGCATCAAACTCAAATGGCTTGGCGCTGATGTGCGGCACGGCGTACGTGGGGTTGGCGTACTGAAAAGCCGCCAGACTGGACAGCGCCTCAAACTCGGCGGCGGCATCCAACACCTGCCCAATATTGCCCGACATGGTCTTCTTCCAACTCTCCAGGCGCCACATCCAGATAAAGTCCCACATGAGCGCGTGGTTCAGAATAAAATTGAGGTACGTATTGAGCCGCGCCGATAAGAACTGGATGATGGAGGCCAACTTACGCACGTGCTCAGAGGCTTGCCGCTCGTCTATCTTCAATTGCTGTTGCAGGGACTGGGCTTTTTTGCTTTGGAACGTTCGGCCTTCAATATGCACGAGTAAATCTGTGTAGCTGCGCAAGGTCTCATACATACCGGTGCTTTCTTCATAGTATTCATCGCGCTGACGCTGGAATTTGTAGGCGATCAGGAACTGTACTAAGATCAGACCAATAAAAGGATAATGCGTATTCCCCTGCGCCCAGTAGACCCCGGCAGCAATAGTGAGCACTGGCAACAAGAAGGTTAATACCACCAGCCAACTTTTGCCCTGGAAGAAATTGGGACTTCTGAGCCACAACAAAAAGGGCTGCGGTAATTGCTGGGTTTTGCGGTGGTGGTGCATGGCCCGGGCTTCAAGGTTCTGCCGCCACTCCAGATCGGGCAGCAATTCGGCCACGGTTTCTTGCCGGGCAATGATTTCCTCAGCCGGGGCCGGAGATTTTAACCACTCGGCTAGCCGCTGTTGCCCCAGCAACGTTACGCCTCGGTTTAGGAGCTGAAAAAGGGAATTCTGCCCGAAAACGTCCAGGTCTGCGCTATAGTAATGATTAGGCTCCTGAAACGCCTCGCCCCCAGGAAATTCCTTTAACTCACCACGCAGGCGCTCGTTTTCTCTTCTATTGATCAGGCCCAGGTAGAGCTGGTGCTTGCGGGCGTATTCAATCTTGTTGTGCCAGTAAATCAGCGCCGTGAAAATAAAGTAGCCGCTTATGAGTAAACTTAGGCCAGCCCCGTTGCGCCCGTAATAGAACAGCAGCACGCAGCCCAGCACAGAACCCACAAAAAAAGCCAAGCGTAGCCAGCCAACCCAACGGTACCTGGTGGCTTGCCGCTCTTCGGCGGCGAAAAAGCGTTGTTCCCGTTCTGCGAACGCTGCTTCTGGAGAGGTTTGTATCATTAAAAAAGAATTCAGTTCACGTAAGAACCCGCGGGTTTCAACGCAAGGCTCTCTTGCCAGACCGAGTTTATTGCTGGCCTTGGCACAAAATAGGAAACAACAGGTATTAATCTTTGTTTTGAGTCCGTTTTTGTGAAACTAGCCTTAAAGCCCCGCTTCTCTCAAAAGGAAAACCCACCTGGAATATTGCCTCTGCAAAGCTACATTTTACTAGAAGGATTGAGTTTATTCTAATTTATTTACCAGAACGCTGGCGCGAGCCTCCGGCTCGTGTCCGTACCTATTGTTGCTTTTTTTCTAATTGGAGGGCAAAAGAGGACCGGGAATGCGTGCGGACACGAGCCGGAGGCTCGCGCCAGCGTTTGCAACCTTGTTTATGGAATGTTTTACAGAAATCATGCAGAAAGCAGACCTAAATGGTAGCAATGCATTTCAACTCAATGGCGATGGGTGTGGGCAAGGCGTTCACTTCTACCGTGGTGCGGCAGGGCTGGCAGTCTTGGAAGTAGTGGGCGTACAGACGGTTGTAGGTCTGAAAATCGGCGGACATGTTGGTGAGGAACACGGTCACATCTACCAGGTTCTGCCAACTGGAACCCGCCTCTTCTAAGATGGTTTTTACGTTTTTGAAGACCGAATGGCACTGGGCTTCAATGTCATAGGAAATGATTTTTCCGGCTTCGTCTAAAGTCACGCCCGGAATCTGTTTCGTGCCTTTCTCCCGTGGGCCCACGCCCGAGAGAAATAACAGGTTTCCTACGCGTCGGGCGTGCGGGTACAGGCCTACGGGTTCGGGGGCTTGGGAGGCGTGTGTTACTTCTGGCGGTGTTTTGTCCATGGTGCGCGGGGTTTTACCGGTGTTTTGCTTAAAATAAGGTAAAAACCGGGCAAAAAAGAAGCGGACCTATTATAGGTCCGCTCCTCATCAATAGTCATGTTCGGGAAATTCTTAGCGGAACGCGATGCTGCCGTATCTGCTGGTCACGTTCACCGTGGCTTTGGGCGATGCTTTTCCGTAACTTCCTTTGTAAGTACTGGAGGTGTTGCGTACTTCTTTGAAGCTGAAGTTGGCCAAATCTTGGTCTAGTTTGAAGTTTCCGTATTGCGTGTCTACCTCAAAGTTGAAGGCTGAGTTATCAGCGAAGCTAACCGCCATACCGGTATAACCGCCGGTGAGTTCCAGTTTCCGGAAGTTGGAAGACACGTTGCTGATCTCAAACCCGGAGCAATACTTCACTACCAAGCTGGCAGATTCGCGCAGGCTTCCTATTTTAATACCGGAGTAACTTCCGGTACCGGAGATTTGCCCGGCGCTGCCGATGTGGAACTTGGAATCATACCTACTAGCCATGGTCAGCATCCCTACTTTACCAATGCCAATGTTGCTGTAACCGGTTACCGTGTTGATGTTATCTGCGGCGGTCAGATGCAGGTTGGAGTACTTGAACAGGAGGTCCCCGGCTTTCACGTAGGCCAGTTGGCATTCCCCGCCGCTATAGCTTACGGAAATACTGTTCTTCACATTATTCAGACTTCCGGCGTTAAGTACCCCGTATTTCACGTCTAACTCAGTAGGTCCGTCAAAATCTGGTATCTGCACTGGGCCGTATTTGTTGCTCACTCGCAGCGGATTACTTTTGGGCATGCGTACCAGGTAATTAATCTCGAACGCTTTCTCGCTGCTGCTTCTAATCTGCATGGGCTCGCGCTCGGTTACGAAGGAGAGCAGGTTATTGGCCCGGTCTTCGTTTATTCTAACCTGTATTTTGTCTAAGATCTCCTGCGCTTTGGCTTCAGAGATGGCGCGGGATATGATGGTCACCTCCACAGCTATCTCGTTCTTCGCCCAGGTTTGCACGTCTACCCGGCCAAACTGGTTTTCAATGTTCAGTTTGTCTGAGCGGTCTACTTTAAAGGAGCGGTCAATCTTTTTCACCTTGGTATAGGCGAAAGGAACGCCCTGTATGTCTGTTACCATGGGGTCTGGTTGCGGGGCCGAAGGCGTGTCCAGGATCAGGCCCAGGTTAGGCAGGGGGGGCAAGTCCAGCGCGGGCAGCGAAGGCAAATCCAGATGCTCTAGACGGGCTAAGGCTTCACAGGCACCGTTGGAGGATGCTCCTTCTATTGCTTTCAGGCTTTTCAAAGAAGACAGTGCGTTGACAATCTGATCAGTTATCTCAATTCTTATCTCTTCTTTCAACGTTTCCTTACAGAGCCCGGTAGAGGGGACAGATTGCCCCTGCGCGGCAGACCACGCCAGAGAGAAGCAAAGAAAAGTGAGCAGCTTAGATATTGGTAGTTTCATGACGCGAGCGGTTTTTTACGTTACTTCTATTTTCCAGTACTTCTAACTGCTGGTTTAGCAGCGCAATCCTCATTTTCAGGTTGTCGCTCATGGCCTGCAGAAGCACTTCTTTGTTAGGGGTGGTGTACAGTTCTTTTTTGAGAGCGTTGTAGGCCGAGTCCAGCTCTGCAAACTGCACATTCCCGGCACCCAGAGCTTTCAGTTCAGATTCTTTTTTCTCAATTACCTGCACGTACTTGGTTTCAATCTGGCGTACCTCAGGCGCTATTTTCTCCAGCGGCACGGGCGACTTGGTGCTTGCCAGCGTACCCGCAGGTTGTGCCGTCATGTAGTAGCGGGCCGAAAACGCGACCATCACCAGCAAGGCAATGGCGGCGGCGTACTTCCAGGCGTGGTGCCAGTTGAGGGAAATAATCTTGGCTTCCTGTGCTGGTGCAACGGGAATGGACCGTTCCTTTTCCTCGGTCTGCAACTCGGCGGCAATGTCTTGCCACAGGTCCGGTCGGGGCGTGAAAGAGTCAAACTCGTCTCGGTGGGTTTGTACAAAATCTTTTAATCTATCTTTCATGGCTTTGGCTCCTTGTACTCGTTTTTAAGTTCTTTTTCCCTTTTCAGCTTAAGAACGACTGCTCCTGCATGAGGCTCAGCAATTTTTTGCGGGCCCGGCTGTACTGTGACTTTGACGTGGCTTCACTGATGCTTAGTATCTCCGCAATCTCGCCGTGGTCATATCCTTCCAGTAAGTAAAGCGTGAGCACCACGCGGTAGCCGTCAGGTAAGGACTGAATGGCTTTCTTGATGCTCTCCACTTTGTATTCCATCTCCTCCTGGTCTACCTCGGGGCCTTCGTCTATGAAATCCTGATGGTCTTCCATGGGCACCACCTGTAGCCGCCGGCTGCGCACCTTGGTGATGGACTTATTGATGACAATGCGCTTTAACCAACTGCCAAAGGTAGAGTCTCCCTTGAAGGCATGCAGCTCTCTGAACGCGCTCAGAAATGCTTCCTGCAAGACATCCTCGGCCTCCGTATAGTCATTGGTAATGCGCATGCTCACGTTGAACATGGACTTACTGTAAAGTTTGTACAGCTCATATTGCGCCTTCCGGTCGCCCTCCTTACAGCGGGCCACCACGTGCGCGTTTACGTCGGTGTATTCCAGCGTTTCCAAATTGTTACCTTTTAGTGCTCATCATGACGGTAATCTAAGTAACAGCAACCCGGAACAACACCCACCCTTTTCGCTGAGCCTCTTGGCTCTCTTCTGTTCCAAACTTCTACTCTAAAGACTAGGCAAAAGTCTCATGGTTGCATCCTGCTCCAAAAAAATCCTGTGTTTTTCACTTCCTGAATTTATTCAAATTATTTTCCATTTTTGCGCAAAAATCATCCACCATGAAACCCTTTGTACTTCTCATTCTGATTGGCCTGCTGGGTATCAGTCTTTCCAATGCCGTGGCGCACACCAAACTAGCCAACACTTCCATCACTGCTCCGCACGAGATGCGCCTCACCGTGAGCGACGGCACCGAACTCTATGTAAAAGTCTCTGGCAAGGGTCGTCCATGCCTTTTCATTCACGGCGGCCCCGGTGCCTGGAGTCATTCGTTTGAAGTTCTGGGCATCAATACCCTGGAAGATTCTTTGCAGATGATTTATGTAGACCAGCGCGGCAGCGGCCGTTCCGGCAAAGCGCCCGATGGCAATTACAGCCTGCAGCGCGTAGCCCAAGATTTTGACGAAATTCGTCAGCAGTTGAAGATTGCACAATGGACCGTACTCGCCCACTCCTTCGGCGGAATCCTAGCCACCGAGTATGCCTATTACTTTCCAAAAACCATCTCACGCATGATTCTGCTGAGCGCCACCTTAAACCTTAACTACTCGGCTCAGGTGCAGATAGATAAAGGGCTGGAGATTCTGAAACCCGAAAACCCCGCTCCTTTCCTGGACCAGAGCAAGCCTGTGATAGACCGGTTTATGATGATCATTCAGGCCCTAAACGAAAAGAATCAATACCACCAATTGATGTACACGACTACGGAGGGATTGAAGAAAATGGACGAGGAAGATGCCAAACGCCCGCCAAACTATAGCTTTGGGCAGTCCTGGTCTAACTACCCAGAGTACTTTCAGGATTTCACCGAGGTCAGCCGGCATTTGAAGATGCCCGTGCTGGTAATTTCTGGTCTGCAGGATTTCTCCGTAGGACCCGACCACTACAAAAGCTTTAAATTCCCTAACCAGACTACTACGTCAATGCCGGGCGGCCACGTGATCTATCTGGAGCAGAATGCCCGGTTCCAGAAGGTGGTGAAAGAATTCATGAAAAAAAACTAGTAAGCGAATCTAGCCTTTCATAACTCTGGCCTTGTAGGACCAGGTAATCCGGAAACGGGCCACTTCTTCTCCTTTCTCGTCCCGTCCAATGCTGAGAGTTTGGAGACTACTGCCCTGTCCGGTACGTTGGGTTTCCTGTACCGCTGCCGCAATGGCCTCCCCGTCTGAACAGGTAAACGTGATGGTGCCCACCGCTTTCTTGCTGAACTCGGCCTCCATGCCCACCACCAACATAGACACCGAAGGCTGCGCTTTGTACAGATACATCATGCTCAGCACCCCAGAAGCCATCTCGGCGGCCATGGCTAGGCAGGCAAAGTAAATGGACCTGAACGGATTCTTGGTGAGGTACTTGTATCTGATCACCACCCTGGCCTCTTGGTCAGACAAATGCCTGATTCTGATGCCCGCCAGATACGCCATAGGCAGGTTCTTTAACAGAAAAAGCTTCAGCTTTACCGGGTTGGTAATCAATTGCCGGAAAGCGGTGGTAGAAACAGTTGTCATAAGCCCGAGGTGCGTTAGTTAGAAAAGATAGCCATTCTGCATGAGGTATGAAACCCATGAAGCGCAAACCTTAGGGTTATAGGCTGTTTTCAGGCAAATAGCCTATAAACAAAAAAGCCCAGACCACTTAAAATGACCAGGGCTTTTCCATAAAGTGATTGACACCTTCGGGCTGTCTTAGAGTTAAATGCTCCCATTTTTCGGCTTGCGCCGATGTTTTAAGGCTGTTTCCGCTAAAACAAGCCTTAAACGCTGTTTTAAATGATAGCAATTTAAATGCCTTTCACCTTCATTTTCAATCCGTACACAGATCCCATGGCGGTAATAAACAGCGTGGACCGGTCTTTGCCACCGAACACCACATTGGCGGTCCAGTTCTCCTGAATGGGGATGTGCGCAATATGTTGGCCTGCCTTGTCAAACACGGTCACTCCTTTTCCGGTGAGGTAAATATTTCCCTGATTATCAATGGTCATGCCGTCAGAACCCATGGGAACGAACAGCTTTTTATTGGACAAAGAACCGTCTGCGTTGATGGTGTACACATAGGTTTTATTGGCTTCAATGTCTGCCACGTACAGTTTCTTCCCGTCTGGGGTGCCTACAATTCCGTTCGGCTTTACCAGGCTTTCATCTACCCTTATTAAACGGGAGCGGTCAGGACTCAGGTAGTACAGGTGCTCGCCATCTTGCTGCCGTTCAGGGTTTCTGGCCCAGTAATCTCTTTTGTACAAGGGATCTGTCAGGTACATGCCGCCCGTGGGGGCAATCCAGAGATCATTAGGGCCGTTGAGCAGTTTACCGGCATAATCTTTCACTAAAACCGTGTGGTGCCCCGCCAGGTCAAAAGACCAAAGCTGGTTATCCATGTCTGCGGCCGCAATGAGGTTGCCTTTCTTATCAAAGTACAGTCCGTTGGAACGCCCCGCCTGATCTGTGAACAAGCTGATCTCACCCGTTTTAGCTGACCATTTGAAGATCTTATTATTGGGCTGGTCTGTGAAGTACACGTTCCCGTCACGGTCTACTGCCGGTCCCTCGGTGAAGGCGTACCCATCGCCTAACTTCTCTACTTTGGCGCCCTTGGCAACAATAGCGTTCTTATCTGTGATTTGCCCTGAAAGCAAGCGCGGCAGAAGCAGGATAAGCGCAGCGCCTGTCACTACTATCATTACATTTCGTTTCTTCATTCTAAGGAAATTAAAGACCGTATTACGGAAGAACATCAAAAAAAGACTTTTCAAACAAGGCGAAATGAGGCACTTTGTCTTTCCTCGCTCCGCTTTGCGCTTTCTTTCTGAAATTAGAAATCAAACTTGATGCCCTGCGCCAGCGGCAGCTCTCGCCCGAAGTTGATGGTGTTGGTTTGCCGTCTCATGTAGAAACGCCACGCATCTGAACCAGACTCGCGCCCACCGCCGGTATCTTTCTCGCCCCCGAAGGCTCCCCCAATCTCGGCACCCGAGGTCCCGATGTTCACGTTGGCGATGCCACAATCAGAACCCCAGTGGCTCAGGAAGGCTTCGGTCTCCAACAGATTAGAAGAGAAAATAGACGAAGAAAGCCCTTGCCGCACGCCGTTCTGAACAGCGATCGCATCTTCTACAGTACCGCTGTACTTGATCAAATACAGAATAGGCGCAAAGGTTTCTTCCTGCACGGTGTGGTAATGATTCTCGGCTTCTACCAGCGCTGGGGTAACATAGGTGCCGGTGGCGTATTCCTCGCCTTCCAGTACTGTTCCGCCGGTAAGTAGTTTGCCGCCCTCCTGCTGCACGCGCTCCAGAGCATCCAGAAAAGCGGTGGTCGCGGTTTTATCAATGAGGGGCCCCACTAAGATTCCGTCTTTCAGCGGATCTCCGATGGGTAGGTTAGGGTACACTTTCAACAGACGTTCTTTCACCTCGTCATAAATGCTGTCATGAATGATCAACCTGCGGGTAGACGTACAGCGCTGCCCGCAGGTACCTACCGCGCCAAACACCACTGCCCGCATGGCCATTTCCAGGTCGGCGTTTGGCGTGAGGATGATGGCGTTGTTTCCGCCTAGTTCCAGCAAAGATTTGCCTAAACGAGCACCCACGGCCTCACCCACTTTCTTGCCCATGCGGGTAGAACCGGTCGCAGACACCAGCGGCACGCGCTCATCATGGGCCATTTTGCTTCCAATAGTGGCATCACCGATGATGACGTTGAAAACGCCTTCGGGTACTTGGTTTTCTTTCAAGACATCCTGAATAATCTGCTGGCAGGCCACGGCCGTTAGGGGAGTTTTCTCAGAGGGTTTCCAAACGACCACATCGCCGCAGATAGCGGCCAGCATAGCGTTCCAACTCCACACCGCCACCGGAAAGTTAAATGCGGAAATCACACCCACCACGCCCAGCGGATGATATTGCTCGTACATGCGGTGGGTGGGTCTTTCTGAGTGCATGGTGTAACCGTGTAACTGACGGGATAACCCAACTGCGAAGTCGCAGATGTCAATCATCTCCTGTACTTCTCCCAGGCCTTCCTGTAGGATTTTGCCCATCTCGTAGCTCACCAGTTTGCCCAGCGCTTCTTTGTTTTCGCGCAACTTCTGACCTATCTGGCGCACCACTTCGCCGCGCTTGGGCGATGGCCACGTACGCCATTGCAGAAACGCCTGCTGGGCGGTACTCATCACCTGTTCGTAATCTGCCTCTGAAGCCATGTTCACGGTGGCAATTGGCTTGCCGTTGGTGGGCGAATGGATGGTGCGGGTTTCCGGGTTGTTTTCTCCGCCCCAGGTTAAACCGGTGCTGTAGGCAAGGTTGGTTTCCTGTATGCCGAGTTGGGAAAGTATGTCTGTGTTATTGGTCTGCATAGCATGTTGTGGTTAAGCAATGGGGAATTTGAAGCTCTAGTATAGGCCTTTCTACCAACATATAAAACAAAAAAGCTCCTGCCAGTTGGCAGGAGCTTTGCAAAAGCCGTTTCCGGCCTGTTTTTTCAAAAGTAGTTCAGATTAACGACCCAAGGCGTAATAGGCCCGGCGGCCATCTGGATATACTCCTTCAATGAGGAGACCTCCGCGGCGCGTACTTTTTAATACTTTGTCTACGTCTTGCGGGGTATTGGTAGGATTTCTGTCAATGCTGGTGATGATGAAGCCATCTTTCATACCTGTCTCGGCGAAAGCACTTTCCTCTACGCCGTTAATTTTCACACCACCGGGTATTTCCAGTTTATTCAGTTCCTGCTTGCTAGCTGCCTCAAACTTAGCCCCGTCAATGGTCATGGACTTGGTTGAGTTCGGGTCGCGTTTCACAATCTCGGTGCTGCCGCTGGCGTTACGCAAGGTCACGTTAGCGGTTTTAGTGCTGCCCCCTCTCAGGTAAGACACTTTGATTTTGTCGCCTGGGCGGTAACGGGTTACTTGCTCCTGTAACTGGGCACCGGTATTTACTTTCACGCCGTTGATCTCAGTGATCACGTCACCTTCCTGAATACCGGCAGTCTTAGCGGCGCTACTTTCAGAGAAACCTGCCACATACACCCCGTTCAGCGTTTTCAGGCTTTTCTCTTTGGCAAGTTCAGCATCCACTTCCTGCATCTGCACGCCTAGTAAGGCACGTTGTACTTCTCCATATTTCAGAAGGTCGTCCACTACTTTGCTTACAATAGAAGAAGGAACGGCGAAGGAGTAACCCGCAAAAGAACCAGTCTGTGAAGCAATGGCGGTGTTAATACCAATCAAGTCCCCGTTCAGGTTCACCAAGGCACCACCACTGTTACCAGGGTTCACGGCGGCATCGGTCTGAAGGAAGGACTCTACGCTCATGTTACCGGCACCTTGCAAAATACCTACATTACGGCCTTTCGCACTTATAATACCGGCTGTTACGGTAGAGTTCAGGTTGAAAGGGTTACCTACGGCCAGTACCCACTCGCCAACTTTCACATTGTCAGAGTTTCCGTACCGGAGGGCAGGCAAATTGTCAGCGTTGATTTTCAGCAACGCGATGTCTGTGTTAGGGTCAGTACCCACTAAAGTGGCATCAAACGTACGTTTATCATCCAGAATCACCTGAATTTTATCGGCACGGTCAATCACGTGGTTGTTGGTTACAATGTAGCCATTGGAGGCAATGATTACCCCAGAACCAGAACCCATGGCCGGGCCTTGCTGCTGGCGCTGATATCCCTCAAAGTCATCTCCGAAGAAATCACGGAAAAATGGGTGCATTTCACTGGCACTTGGGCCACGGCGGGCCTGCACTTTGTATTCAGTAGTTACGTGAACCACGGCAGGTGTTACCAACTCTGCAGAAGTCACAAAGTTCAGGCCTTCGGGCACTACTACATCTGAGCTGCGCATGGCACTGGTGTACCGCACATTGGTGTTAGGCAATTGTTGTTCATTAACGGGCAGGTCCTCGTCCAGCAGTTTATAACTTCCAACGGCCACGCCCCCACCTACCATAGCGGAGAGCATTAGCCCCAACATAAGCTGTTTCGTTTTCATATCTATAAGTCAGCTATATAGGTTAATAAATTGAAAAGTATCTCTTTTCTAAGAAGGTTTGCTAGTCCTGTTTCCTTTGTACGTGGGAAACGCGAAAATAGTAAAACTAGTATTTTGTTAAACAAAGACTACGCCAAAAAGGCGCTGCGTAGCGCCTTTTTACCATCTTCTTAACGTTTTCTTACTTGACAGAAATCTGGTGTTTCACCACTTTCTCCTCTACTTTAGGAACAGAGATGTGTAGCACACCATTCTCAAACTGCGCATCAATGGCAGTGGCATCTACATGCTCTGGCAGTTGGAAAGCCCGTCTGAACTTACCGTACAGGTTTTCTACCCGGTGGTATTTCTGCCCTTCGTTTCCTTTGTTGAACGTACGCTCTCCGCTCACGGTAAGCACACCTTCTTCAAACTCTACAGCAATGTTTTCTTTCTTCAGACCAGGCAGGGCCAGTTCTACCTCATAACTCTTCTCGGTTTCCCAAAGGTCTACGGCTGGCGTAAAGCCTTGCACCCTGCGGTTGTTCACCGTATCCTGAAAAAAGCTGTCTAACAGGCTGCTAAACGTCTGCGGAGCTCTACCTTGCAATACTGGATGTTGTTTTACAGTTGTCATTGTCTTTATAGCTTTTAAGTTAAATTCTCACTTGGATACTACTCTAGTAGTAAATTTTGTACCAATTAAGAAATCAACCAGAAACAAGACACAACGTCACTAAACCCAAAATTCACACAAAACAAAGCAGACAACTTGTCCTAATTATTTGATAATAAGTATCGATAAGGCATTCTCCCCTTATCTAAAACAAGAAACCAAAGCACGTCCGCAGGACGATGAAGGCATTGCAACGGAACAAGCTGCAACCTGTCACCTGCGCTTCCCCAGCGGAGGGCCGCTTGCGTCGCCCGAAGCAAGAGGAAGCGCAAGCAGCGGCGTTCCAAGTGACAAAGGCCCAAGCTCCCTATGGAACAGAAGGCTTTTACCAGGTGGTACTGAACTGAAGCTCCGCATGTCTGAGCGTCAGCGAGTTCGGAGCTTCTTGATTCTTTTGGTTACTTTTCTCATCAAGGAGAAAAGTGACAAACGCCCGCAGAGCGCATCTGCCGCCAAGAGTATGGGAAGAAAAGAAGTGGAAAGTAAAAGCTAATTGGAACGGCAGTCTTAGTTGTTGGTGAGAACAACAACAACGGCGAAAGGACTAGAAAAATGATAGTGTAAAGTGAAGGCTTACCCATTTCGCCAATCAGGAGATTGGCTGTCCACCAAGTGCGTAGAGCGCTGATGCTAACTCTACGCACAGCGAAGTAGAGCGAAAAAGTAATTCAGCTAAAGAAAAGAACCCTTATCAAAAAAGGCCATTACCTTGGGCTAACGCCCGAAGCTCACTAATCGCTAGCCACGCCATGAGACCGCTGCCTACTTCCAATGCCGCCTCATCAATGTTAAAGGTAGGAGTGTGTACGCCGGAGGTGATGCCTTGGGCCTCGTTGCGGGTGCCCAAGCGGTAGAAGCAGGCATCTGTTTGCTGGGAGTAATAGGCGAAGTCCTCGGCGGCCATCCACATATCCAACTCTGCCACGTTTTCTGCACCTAAGTAGGTTTCGGCGGCGGCGCGGGCGCGGGCCACCAGTGCTGGGTCATTTTTCAGGAAGGGGTAGCCGTCCATGATGTTGATGTCACAGGAACCGCCCATGCTTTCGCAGAGCCCTTCGGCCAGTTTCTTGATTTTCTGCTTGGCTTCGGCGCGCCAGGCTTCATCCATGGTCCGGAAGGTGCCTTCTATTTTCACTTCGCCCGGAATCACGTTGGTAGCACCGTTGGCGATTACTTTTCCGAACGACAACACCGATGGAATTTTGGGATTAGCCCGTCTACTCACAATCTGCTGCAGCGCGACCAGTAAATGGGCCGAAATCAGCACAGGATCTACCAATTGCTCGGGCAAGCCGCCGTGGCCGCCTTTGCCTTCCACGGTGATGTAGATTTCATCTGCACTGGCCATGTACATGCCCGAGCGGAACCCTACTTTCCCGGCGGGCAGAAACGGAAACACGTGCTGCCCCAGGATGCTCTGCGGCGCGGGGTTCTCCAGGACCCCTTCTTTGATCATGAGCGAGGCACCACCCGGGAACTTCTCTTCACCGGGCTGGAAAATCAGCTTCACAGTGCCTTCAAACTCATGGCGAAGTTCCTGCAGAATACGGGCCGTGGTCAGCAAGGAAGAAGTATGCACATCATGGCCGCAGGCATGCATCACGCCTTCTTGCTTGGATTTATAGGCAACCTCATTAGTTTCCAGAATAGGTAGAGCATCTAGATCGGCACGAAGGGCAGTGGTGGCTTTCTCGGGATTCTTCCCTTTCACCAAGGCAACCACGCCTGTTTCTGTGACACGCTCTGGCTCCAGTCCATATTCCTGCAGTTTTCGGAAAACATAAGCTGAAGTCTCAAATTCCTGAAAAGAAAGCTCTGGGTGTTGGTGAAGGTGCTGCCGGGTAGATACGGTGTCTGTCGCGTATTTTCTGGCGAGTTCCTGTATGTGGCTGGTAAGTTCTTGCATAATAGAAGGCAAACAATGACCACAAAGGTACGGCTATAAAACGATACCTGTTGTTTACAGCCTGTTTTCCCGAAAACAAGCCACAAACAGTATTTCTACCGGCCGGTTAGCCTCACTTACTGGAGGAGGACACGCTTTGGGACAAGTCCATTCTGCGGACCCGGGCTAGGCCCGTTAAGGTGATGTAAATAAGAGGAGGCGTGTGCAAGGGACTGATGGCGATGAATCCTTCCTCAGAAAGCGTTTTGCAAAGCGACAGGGTTTGCTCCAGGGCTAGGTGACAGTCTTGGGCAATATCTGATGAGGACGCAGGATGATCCTCCGGCTCCTGGTGCCCTCTTACTCTGGCGTACAGATTCAATAATACCAAGTCCTGTTTGTCCATATGGCAGTGCCCTTTCCCAAACGTACGAACAACTTGCCTCTTAATAGATTGGCAAACTGTTATTTACGTAATTGCCACATGACTTTCAGCACATCCCCCCCCCCCCCCCGCGAAAAATACGTAATGTGAATAGCAAATTCCTGGTTACCTTTTCACCTGGGAATAAAGGAAGCACCTGAAACCAGCTGAGGAAGTGAATATTTGCTTTAAACAAAACCGCCGTTTCTAAACTGCTTTCAGAAAAACAGCTTAGAAACGGCGGAAGTTGAGGTAGACGAGAAAGTCTTACTTAGGGATATTGATGGTTTCTGGCACCAACAAGGCATTGGGCAGTAAATCCTGAATCTTGTTTAAGGCGGCTTGGGCTTCTACCCGGGTAAAGAAATCACCAATCTTCAGTTGGTAGGTAGGTTGCTTGTAGGTGAGGTAATCTTTTTCCTCTGGTAACCGCCGGATGATACTGTTGCGCAGGTTCATGGCCACTTGGCGCTCAATGCCGGTGTAGGCCAGAATACGGTATCCGGCAGCGTACTTGATGTTTTTATTCACCTGTACCACACTGTCCATGAGTAAGCTTACCTGCGGGCCAACATGGTGAGTGGGGGCAGCCGGTGCCATGGGTTCAGCGCCGCCTTTAGGCGCCGCCGGAAAGGTTGGCCGGTATTTTTTGGTATCTACCAACGTATCAGTGCCTTCCTTTTTCTTATCACCGGAGCGATTGTCAGAAGCGGCACTACCGTTACCCGTGTTGGTGGAGGTAGAAGTACTGCCGGTAGCGGCGCAACTCATCATAGCGCACAGGCAGAGGAAAGCAAATATTCTGGATGTCATGTTTCTCCAAGTCATAGCAATGAAACCCCGGCGGATGTTCCAATCCGGTCTGCTCCTGCATTTACCAACGCAAGGGCGGCTTCCTTGGTTTTGATTCCGCCGGAGGCTTTGATTTTAATGTGTCTGGGTAGATTGGCCCGCATCAGCAGCACGTCCTCTACCTGGGCACCATGCGCGGCATAGCCGGTTGAGGTTTTCACAAAATCCACCTCGGCCTCCACGCAGATCTGGCAGACTTGGATGATTTCTTCGGCCGTTAGCAGCGCAGTTTCAATGATCACTTTCAGAATAGAGTTCTTGAAGTGGCACAGCGTGCTCAATTCCTGCAGTTCAGAAATGACCTCATCATGCTTCCCCGTTTTGAAGGCGGCAATGTTCATGACCACGTCAATCTCGGTGGCTCCTTCAGACAAGGCTTGGTGCGCCTCAAAAAACTTTACTTTGGCTAGTTGATACCCGAACGGGAAACCCACCACGGTGGCTACCTGTACGCCGGTATCTTGCAGGGCGGCCACCGCCTGCCGTACAAAGCAAGGTGGCACGCACACTGCCGCGAACTGATGTTCAATCGCTTCCTGGCAGAGTTGTGCCACCATGGCTTTGGTGGTTTCAGGCTTGAGCACCGTATGGTCTATATACGGTGCCAAGCTCTGTTCCGGAGAAATAAGGGATTTAGTCTTCAATGAGAACACAACGGTTGTTGAGCAAATCGTTTTCCACGTTTTTGAACTTCACGTCCTTCATTACGCGGCCATCAGAGTACATCACGTTCACGCGGTCATTACGGCCGGCGTGCTTCTCTACCCTGATAGGTGCTTGCTTAGGAGCGGCTGCCTGAGGCATAGAAGGCATGCCTTGCGTTGGCTCTTCCAACGTAGAATGTACTTCTTCTTTCTGCTCGTGCAATCTTGGCGGTCTTGGCGCTTGTGGCTGACGGGCCTCTTGTACCGGAGTTGGTTGCTGCTCCTGCACCGGAAGATCTGCTTTGAACAGGAAGGAAACGGTCTCTTCGTTCACTTTGGCAATCATGCGCTTGAACAACTCAAAAGACTCAAACTTGTAGATCAACAAGGGGTCTTTCTGCTCGTACACCGCGTTCTGCACACTTTGCTTCAGGTCGTCCATCTCGCGCAGGTGCTGCGTCCAGGCTTGATCAATGGTAGCCAGCGTGATCACTTTCTCCACGGTCTTGATCAACTCACGGCCTTTAGAGGTGTACACTTTCTCCAGGTTGGCTACGGCGGTGATCTGCTTGCGGCCGTCAGAGAAAGGCACGGCAATGTTCTCAATCATCGGTCCACGGTTCTGGTAGATATCGGCCATGATAGGCGCCGATTGCTCCATGATCTGGTGACTCTTCGCCAGGTAGAACTCTAACGCTTCGTTGTATAAACGGTCCATTAACACATCTACGGATTGCCCGGCCAGTTCTGCCGCCGTAATGGTGGAATTGAAACCGTACACTCTGATAATGTGTAACAGGAAGTCTTCATGATTACCGGTGGCTTTGTAAGTCTGGACAATGTCCTCGGCCACGTCATAAATCATGTTCCAGATATCCAGTTCCAGACGCTCACCATACAAGGCGTTGCGGCGGCGTTTGTACACCACCTCGCGTTGGGCATTCATCACATCATCATATTCCAACAGGCGCTTCCGGG
Organism: Rufibacter sp. JT3400010; assembly: GCF_054956755.1. Taxonomy (NCBI): domain Bacteria; kingdom Pseudomonadati; phylum Bacteroidota; class Cytophagia; order Cytophagales; family Hymenobacteraceae; genus Rufibacter; species Rufibacter sp. JT3400010. Next base: position 67,521 of record NZ_JBUDXA010000006.1, read on the forward strand.
TCCCGAAGTTGTTTTCTTCTACTTTCTTCTGCGCTCTTTCAATAGAGTTGGTGATCATGGAGTGCTGAATCACTTCGCCTTCTTCCAGACCCATACGGTCCATTAAGCGGGCAATGCGGTCAGAACCGAAGAGACGCATCAAGCTGTCTTCCAGGGACACGAAGAACTGGGATGATCCCGGGTCTCCCTGACGGCCTGAACGACCACGCAACTGACGGTCTACGCGGCGTGACTCGTGGCGCTCTGTACCAATGATGGCCAACCCACCCGCAGCTTTAGATTCTGGGGTAAGTTTAATATCTGTACCACGACCCGCCATGTTGGTAGCAATGGTTACCGTACCTGGCTTACCAGCTTCGGCTACAATCTCGGCCTCGCGTTGGTGTTGCTTCGCGTTCAATACTTGGTGAGGGATTCCGCGCAGTTTGAGCATACGGCTTACCAGCTCAGAAATCTCTACTGAAGTAGTACCCACTAACACCGGACGGCCTTTTTTGGTCAACTCCTGAATTTCCTCTGCTACGGCGTTATACTTCTCACGCATGGTTTTGTATACCTTGTCGTGCTCGTCTCTGCGTTGGGCTACCCGGTTAGTAGGAATTACCACCACGTCCAGCTTGTAGATCTCCCAGAACTCACCGGCTTCGGTCTCGGCGGTACCAGTCATACCGGCCAGCTTGTGGTACATTCTAAAGTAGTTCTGCAAAGTAACGGTAGCGTACGTCTGCGTGGCATCTTCTACGCGCACGTTCTCTTTGGCTTCAATGGCCTGGTGCAATCCGTCTGAATAACGACGGCCTTCCATGACACGACCGGTTTGCTCGTCCACAATTTTCACTTTGTGGTCATCAGTCACAATGTACTCGGTGTCTTTCTCAAACAGCGTGTAGGCTTTCAGCAACTGATTGATGGTGTGCACGCGCTGCGACTTCTCCTGGTATTCCTGGATTAAGCGCTCTTTTTCGTGCAGTTTATCATCAGCAGAAAGTTCCTTGTGGTTCTCAATGTTGGCCAGTTCCGTCCCAATGTCTGGCAAGATGAACAGGTGCGGATCTTCGCCCTGGCCCGTGATCAGGTCAATGCCTTTCTCGGTGAGCTCAATCTGGTTGTGTTTCTCGTCAATGGTGAAGTACAAAGGCTTATCGGCCTCCGGCATCTGGCGGGAATGGTCTTGCAGGTAAAACGCTTCGGTCTTGAGCAAGATCTGGCGCACGCCGGTCTCACTCAGGAACTTGATCAACGGCTTGTTTTTAGGCAAACCACGGTAGGCTCTGAACAAGGCCAGACCGCCTTCTTTCTCGTTTCCTTCTTTAATAAGGCGCTTGGCTTCTACCAGGTAGTTGCTCACCAATTTGCGTTGGTTTTCTACCAGCATGGCCACGCGTGGCTTCAACACGTAGAATTCGTGCTCATCGCCGCGGGGCACCGGACCAGAAATAATCAACGGCGTACGGGCATCATCAATCAGAACGGAGTCTACCTCATCTACCATGGCGTAGTGGTGCTTGCGCTGTACCAGCTCACCGGGTTCACGAGACATGTTGTCGCGCAGGTAGTCAAACCCGAACTCGTTGTTGGTGCCGTAGGTGATGTCCGCTAAATACGCGTTGCGACGGGCATCTGTGTTGGGTTGGTGCTTGTCAATACAGTCAATGGTGATACCGTGGAATTCAAACAACGGCGCCATCCACTCAGAGTCACGCTTGGCCAGGTAGTCGTTCACGGTTACTACGTGTACGCCGCGTTTGGCCAGGGCATTCAGGAAAGCGGGCAGCGTAGCCACCAAAGTCTTACCCTCACCCGTCGCCATCTCGGCAATTTTACCCTGGTGCAAGACAATACCCCCAATCAACTGCACATCATAGTGGAGCATGTCCCAGACTACCTCAGTACCGGCGGCAATCCAGCGGTTGGCCCAAACGGCTTGGTCTCCGTTGATTTGCACGTTAGGTTTACGGGAGGCGAAGTTGCGGTCCAGCTCAGTGGCGGTAACGGTCAGTTGGCCGTTATCTTTGAACCGGCGGGCGGTCTCTTTCACAATGGCAAAGGCCTGCGGCAGCACTTCCATGAGCACCACTTCCAGGTCTTTGTTGCGGTCTTTCTCCAGGCCGTCAATCTCAGTAAAGATTTCTTCCTTCTGGGCGATATCCAGTTCCGGCTCGTTTTCTATACGTTGGTACAGAACCGTTACTTTATCATCAATGGGTTTCAGACGCTCCGCGATAACGGCTTGCACCTCCTGGGTACGAGCCCGCAGTTGGTCATCAGAAAGGGAATTGAGCTTAGCGAACTCCTGGTTGATGAGCGTTACGTACGGCAGTACGCTTTTAATATCCCGCTCCGATTTGGTTCCGAAAATCTTTGCGACCGTCTTCCCAACAAAGTCAAACATATATAACTAATTAAAATTTACTTGAATCACTTTCAAAAATACGCGGTTTTTCCGACAATTTTCTATCTAGCTAAAACAATACCACTTACACATTAGTGCCCGAAGCATGACGGTATGGCAGAGAAAGCTATAATCTGCTGCATTTGGTTTGTGCAGGAAGGGAAACGAGCGGTGTTTTAAGGTTGTTTTTGGGAAATCGAGTTTAAAACAGGCTCTTTGGGTAGAATTACAGAAAGGTTCTTTATTGAAGGGCAGTGATAGTCTTACTCACTTCTTCTGTTCGTGAACTCAGGGATAGAAGAGGCTTCAAGGACAACAAGTATTCTTCAACAACACCAAAGCACCTATTCAATGCAGATTCTCCCCTTGAGGGGAGTTAGAGGGGTGTTTACACCTGCTGGGCCATGCTTTGTTGAATACCCCTTGCTTCTCTCTTCAATGGTAACTGTTTATTGTAATAAGCTCTGGAATGCGTATTCTCCAGTGTAAACACCCCTCTTTATCTCCCCTCAAGGGGAGAATCTGCTCTTACGCCAGTACTTTCTAACAGCCTGCCTCGCAATACCGCTTGCTCCAAAGACCTCGTAGCGTCTTTAGACCTGCGAGCGTCTGCGCCAATACCCATTAAACCCAAAAGACCGATTTCAGCCCGTTTCTGAGAAACTAGGCTAAAATCGGTCTGTGAAAGGGAAGAAGAAGTGGTTACGCCTGGGCGGCGAAGCGTATTTCGTCTTCAGGGGAAGTGGTGAGTTTAGGCCGGAAATTGAACTCGCTGGTGCGTATGAATCTGCGCAGGGCATCTTCTACGGTGGGCAAAACGCCTCTTTTACTTGTTCCCAGCGCTGAAGAAGCGGGCCGGGCGGCAGGTAAGTTGAAACTGGCCTGTGGTACCGGTTGTAGCCAGGGGTCAGCCTCCAGGCCCGCCAGTTTGGCCGCTAATTCCGCTAACTGCGCCCAGCTATAGGTGCCTTGGTTGGCCAGATGCCAAATGCCATGCTCCCCGTCAATCAATAAATCTAAGGTGGTGTTCACCAGATCTGGCACATACGTTGGCGTAATAAAGCTGTCTTCGGCGGCTTTGAACGTTTCCTGGTGCGCGATGGCTCTGAGGGCGTGGTACACAAAATTATGTTCGTCCCAAGGGCCGAAGAAGGCGCTGGTTCTAATCACCAAAGCACTAGGCATGGCGGCTAGGACCTGTTCTTCTGCCAAGGCTTTGCTGGCACCGTACACGTTCAACGGGTTGGTTTTATCTTCTTCGGTATAAAGTGTTTGCTTTTCGCCGTCAAATACCAAATCTGAAGAAAAAGTGACAAACCCGATGTTCTGCGCCTGGCACACCTTCGCCAACACGGCTGGCCCCAGCGTGTTTTCACGGGAACAGGCTTCCTGCTCCTTTTCGGCATCATCTACACGCACGTAACCGGCCGTATTTACCAAGGCCCAGGGACGGTATTTCAGAATAGTCTGCTCTACCGAGGCCTCATCCGCAATATCCATGTCTTGCCGGGACAACAGCACGTACGGAACGCCCCGTACATCGCAGAGACGGGCAAAAGCTCGGCCTAATGTACCAGTAGCTCCGGTAATCAATAGCGGTGGAACGCCGATGGTCTCTTGCTGCTTCTGCTCATTGGAAGAAATATCCCATACCTCAGGACATTCCGCCAACGGCGGATACTCACTGCGGCAGGCTCGTTTCCACCAGCCGTCAATACTCAGCAACGGATGACGTTCTTCTCCGTCAGCCACACCGCTCAGGAATTTTGAAACGGCAGTTCGGGCAGGAACACCACCGCGGAGGTCAAAAACCCCCATCTCATAATGTCCTTTGTACTGCGTGAGGAGGCTGTTCCAATCATAGGCACCCAGCAAAGTCCAGGCAGTGACTCCCAGTATGTTTTTGCCCTGATTTCTCAGAAACGACGCGGAATCCCAGACCTCAGCAAACCAGCGCATCTGCTCCTCGCGGGTGCAGCATAAGTGGGCCTCAGTGATGGCTACGGGAATGTCATACCGGGCACAAACCTGTTCCAGAATCTTCTGCACGCCTAACGGCGAAGCGGCCTGTGCCCGTACGGCCTCCACATCGGCGTAGCGGTGTTTTCCGTTGCTGCCGTGGGTGTGCCACGGGTAGTCAATGATGTGTTCATCCAAGTACCGCTCACTGGTGACATAGTAGTTCACCCCAATGACATTAGGCGGACAAGGACTTTGCACCAGTTCCAGCAGGGTTGCCTCGGGCACTTGGTTCGTGCGCAGGTATTTCCAGAGAGGGTGCTCCTGGTTGACTTTACCGCAGAGCAAATCCCAGGAAAGCCACCGGCGATGGTTCTCAAAATCTGCCTGGTATTGCAACGCAGGCGTACTGTGAGAATAACCAAGGTCATCGGTCTGCACCAATTGGGCCTCAGGGTTTATTTCCCTAATAGCTTGCATGGCCAGCTTGGTGCCGTTAATTTGATTTAGTAAAGCTTTAGCAAAGGAAGCATCGTCTTTGGTGTGCGGATACCAGAAGCCATATAATGCGCTGAACCGGGCAGTGGTAAGAGGTTCATTGACGGGGGTGTAATAATTGACCCACGGGAATTGCTGAGCCACTGCGCGCGCATATTGGGCAAATTTCTGAGGGAAATCGTCGTCTAAGAGGTTGGTATATCGGGGGCCGCTGCCATGATGCAGCAGCCCCACGATAGGGTCTATGTTCAGTTCCCGGAGTTTGTTCAGCCGTTCTGTTGCCCAGCGCCAGTCTTGTTCCTCCGGATGCTCTGGGGCTACACTTTCCCACAAAACCGGGTACCGCAGTTTCTTGATTCCTAACTCCGCGAAAAGGTCTAAGTCAGAAATCCGGTGCGCATGCCCGCTCTGTGCAAGCTGGTCAAAGTACTGGTCACCTACGCGGTTAACGGTACACTCAACGCCTCCCCAAAGCTCAATGTTTGCCATTCGAACTTACTTTGGTGGAACTTCCGTTTAGGGTGGCAGCACCGCCGTTCAGGGCCTCACGCACTACTTTGGGTAATACGTCTACTCCGTCTATCAAAGGCTTGCTTACTTTGTCTTTTTCAGTGAGCTTTTTGTGTACGGTAAGCGCCTGCGCCACTACCTGGTCCATGTTGTAGTACTTGTAAGTTGCCAAACGGCCTACAAAGTGTACGTTAGGCGTAGCATCAGCTAGCTTCTTGTATTTGTTGTACAACTCAGCGTTCTCTGGTTTAGGAACCGGATAGTATGGATCTCCTTCGGCACGAGGGAATTCATATACCAGGCTGGTTTTAGGATGCTGCTGCCCGGTCAGGTACTTGAACTCCGTTACGCGGGTGTACAACTGCTCATTAGGATAGTTCACCACCGCCACCGGCTGGAATACTTCTTTGTTTACGGTCTCATGCTTGAACTCCAGAGATCGGTACGGCAGTTTTCCGTATTTGAAGTCGAAGTACTCGTCTACCGGACCGGTGTAGATCATCTCTTTGAACGGAATCATGTCAATGATCTCATGGTAGTCTGTGTTGAGCATAATCTTGATGTTGGGATGGTCCAGCATCTTCTCAAACATCTTGGTGAAGCCGTGCAACGGCATGGCCTGGTAGGTATCTGTGAAGTACCGGTCATCGCGGTTGGTGCGGGTTGGTACCCGTGAGGTCACGGACTTATCCAGTTCAGACGGGTCCATGCCCCACTGCTTGCGGGTATAGTTCTTGAAGAACTTCTCATACAACTCACGGCCCACCTTGCTCACCACCACATCTTCTGACGTGCGGATGTTGTCTACCTTTTCGGCGACAGATTCAAAGAATTTGTCTAGTTCAAAGGAAGTAAGGTTAAGACCATACAGCTTGTTGATGGTATCCAGGTTAATAGGCATAGGCACTTGTTGCCCGTCTACGCTGGCCAACACGCGGTGCTCATACGGGCGCCACTCTGTGAACTGGCCCAAGTACTCAAACACCTCTTTGGAGTTGGTATGGAAAATGTGCGGCCCATACTTGTGCACTAGAATCCCGTCTTCGTTATAATGGTCATAGGCGTTACCACCAATGTGCGGGCGTTTGTCTATGATTAATACTTTTTTGTTGGAATACGTGGCTAAGCGCTCGGCTAGTACGCTCCCGGCAAATCCTGCCCCTACAATCAGATAGTCGAACATAATATTATTGGGCTAAAGTTATTTTCAGTTATAGTATATACAGAGATGAAGACTTATATCTCGCTCCTTCTCTCCTGTAAGTCATAAGAGAGAAGTGCTGCTTTTTATGTTAAGGCAGTTTTCTGGAAACTAGCCCTTAACGGCTAACCTTTTTGCCTAAAACGCTACAGCAAGACGTTACTTAGAGACAGAACCTTTCTTAGTTTTCTTCTTGGTGCTGGCAGCCTGCATCAGGCGTACCATCCCTTTCCAGGTATCGTCCCAGGAGACATTTGCCAGGAAACCATCAGCACGCTGCATCCAGTCTTGGTCGTCTTTCTGCACCAGCGCTTTCTCAAGGGCGGCTTCAAAGGCCTGGGCACCGTCGGCAATCTGCACCAGGTTCAGTTCGCCGTAAGGGCGCACCACGTCTCTGATGGAGGTAGACACCACTGGCTTACCGGCGGCCAGATACTCTGGCGTTTTGGTAGGGCTGATGAACTTGGTAGACTCATTGTGGGCGAACAGCAGCAGGGCTACGTCCCAACCGGCCAGATAAGAAGGTAATTCCTGGTAAGACTTTCCGCCCAGGTAATGGATATTGGCGCTGGAAGGCAGCACCGCCGGATCTATTTTCACCACCGGGCCAATGATGACAAACTGCCATTCTGGACGGGCAGTGGCTACTTCTCTAAGCAATTCAATGTCAAAGCGCTCATCTACCACCCCGTAAAATCCCATACGCGGGTGTGGGATATTGGCTTGGTCTGCCGGGTCTGCCTGCGCAGTACGGGCCTGCCCGAAATGTACTTTATCTATGCTGCTGGGGAATGCGTGCACGTCTTGGTGGCGGTTCTTCTTTGCCTCGTACAGGCTCTGGCCGCCGGTAAACACCACATCGGCTTTCTCCAATAGTTCAGCTTCCAGTTCCAGCAACCGCGGCGGCGCGAATTTGAACGCAGAAAGTTCATCCATCACGTCAAACACGGTCAGGGCGGGGGTAAACTGGCGGGAAATCTCCAGCGCCATAGGCGTATAGTACCAGAAAACCGTATTTTCCAGATCATGGTCTGCCATGAAAGCGTTGAGCAACTCTATTTGCTTCGCGTCTGATTCGGCCGGCGTTAAACCATTGGGCAAATGGGCGATCACTAACGTAACGCGGCCATTTTCACGCTCCTTCATTTCCAGGCGCGGTTCTGCGCCGTCGTAGAAATAAGGTTCTTCAAAGTAGAAAAGACGGGTATGTTTGGCGAAGCGGGACAACAAGTGTTGCGGACGTTGGTACACAAAATCCCACCGCAGGTGCGACAAGCAAATGATGGCAGAAACAGAGGCAAGGTACGCTTCCAAACTAGTGTCATTGGTAAGTTTGGGAGATACGTTAGAGCTTGTATTTACTGAAGATGAATAAGTACTGGGGGTTGTTACTTCTGGTTCTGGCGTAAGGGAGCTACTCCCCCCTCCGGGGATAAAATCTAGGTCTAGGTCAAACATATTCAAAAGCTAGTTAAGAAGTGTGGGTCCGCGAAAAGCACCTGAAACGGTGTCTTTTCCATTTGTAACTAGCTTACGTAGTTTTTGTAAAAAGGCTGCATCTTTATAGGATTTACCCTTGATTATCCTATAAAACCATGCAAAATTCAGTATAAATTCACCGGTTTAGAATGAGATTTATTTTTCTTTCCCTCAAATTACCATTTCTGGCAAGACAATAGACACATTTCAAGAAACGGACAGAAATTTCTGAAGTTCTACCACATGCTGCCAGCCTTTGGGGGTTTTAAGCCAGTCTTTGCGCACGCCAATCTCCTGGAATCCGGCTTGACGGAAGAGCTTTAAACTGGAGGTGTTCTCCTGCGCAACCGAGCAGTAAAGTTGGTGCAGTTGCAGCACATGGGTGGCATAGTTTTCCAAAAGCTGTAAGGTTTCTTTGCCGTAGCCCTGCCCCCGTTGGTCTGCTGCCAAGGCGATGCCTACCCCGGCCCTAAGGTGAAGCGGCTCAAAGTCAAACAGGTCTACGGTACCAATAACGGTGTGCTCCTGTTGCAGGCAAATCATGAGCCTAAGCTGACGGGCCGCATAAATGTCCAGACCGGCGTTTTCAAGGTACGTCCGCAAGGCTTCCTGCGAATACGGCGCCACCGACAGACTCACCGGCCACAGCGTGGTATCATTCTCCAATTTATAGAGAAAAGCCAGGTCTGAAGGTTCCGGGGCCCGAAGAAAGATGCGGTCTGTGTGCAACATAAAGCGTTAATCTAGCAAAGAAGGGGTTCCACTTTTACTTAAGCAGAGAAAACGCCTCTTGCCTAAAGTAGCGTTTAAAGGTAATCAAACCTCTTTCATTTTAGCCATAAGAAGCGTGAAAAGACAAGCCGTTTTTTGTCTTATTCTTAGAAACGATCCTGTAAACTGTGCAACTCCGTTTTTACAGATTTTTAAGACTTCACTTAAAAATACGTGGCCTTATAACCAACGCACCGGCAACTGCTACTTTTGCAGATACTGGTCTACTCCTTTTTGGCAGTAAGTGATATTGGTCTGGATGGTGGTGCACAGCAATTCTTCATTGATCGCTTTGCGGCTGGTATCTATGTAGGGGTGGTGCAAGTGGTACTGCACCCCTCCCATTTTGAGGGACATTTTCCTGATGCCCGCATTCATGAGGCGAGCCGCCAGTTCACTGTCTTCGGGGCCCCAGCCTACATAAGATTCATTGTACCCGTTCACCGCCAGAAGGTCCTTCCGCCAGAAAGACATGTTGCAGCCCTTCGCGTAGTATTTATTTTTCCCCTTCAGTTTGTAGCGATTTGCCAGAATCCGGCGCAGAAACCCCATTCTTAGTCCATTGAACAGATTGTTGGTCTTGATGATGTCCCGCAGGCTGAACCGGGTAAGGGAATTCTTCAGCACCTCCTGGGTTGTCTCCGGGGAAAGGTTGATTCTGCCGCCCGCCAAAAACCGGCCAGGCGTAGCCATAGAAAGATGGTCCTGCACAAACTTGGGGTGCAGCAACACATCACCGTCCACCTGAACAATGTAGGGTTCTTTGGCTTGCGCAATGGCTTTATTCAGAATCATGGTCTTCTGAAAACCATTATCGGGTTGCCACAAGTGCAGGAGCGGGACCGGGAATTCCTGCTGGAAACGCGCAATCAATTCCTTTGTCTCCTGGCCAGAACCGTCATCGGCTATCAGAACTTCCTTGGGCAATACGGTTTGCTGCGCCACACTCTGCAGACATAAATCCAAGGCTTGCGGCCAGTTGTACGTAGCAATAATGAGCGAACACGTGGGCAAAGCCATTCAGTAGAGACGGTTTAGTTTTGAAGCGTTTTAGAGAAAAGAGTGCCGAAAACGGGAAGGTTACAGGTTGATTTCGCCCCTGAACACCTGTTCGGCAGGGCCGATGAGGAACACGTTTTTGAAGCCATGGCCGTCTCTCTCAAAGCTTACCTGCAGCTCTCCGCCCAATACCTGTATGTGCACCGGACTTTCATACCCTGCCCGGCTGGCAGCCAAAGCACACGCGGTTACGCCCGTGCCGCAGGAAAACGTCTCATCTTCCACGCCGCGCTCATAGGTGCGTACAAACAGTTTGTTTTCGGGCAGGTGCTCCACAAAATTCACGTTGGTTCCGTAGGCCTTAAAACGGTCTGAATAGCGCACGGCACGGCCTTCGGTAAACACATCCAGGTCTGATAGGGCGCTCACCTGTTTCACGTAATGCGGCGAGCCGGTATCTAGGAAAACAGCTTCAGACAAATCTTCTACTGTGTCTACATCTTTCATCTGCAGGTGCACCAACCCCTCTTTCAGGTAAGCTTGGTGCGGACCGTCGGCGGCAATGAAGTACGCCTGGTCTTCCACCACTCCCAGAAACTGCGCGAAGGCCACCAGACAGCGTCCGCCGTTGCCGCACATGGAGCTGGGGCGGCCATCGGCGTTGTAGTAAACCATCTCAAAATCATAGCCTTCCCGGGGTTGCAGCAGCATGAGGCCATCGGCCCCTACGCCTTTGCGGCGGTCGCAGAGAAAAGCCACCTGCTCCTGGCTCAGTTGGATGGTGAGGTCGCGGTTGTCCAGCACCACAAAGTCGTTGCCGGTGCCCTGGTATTTAAAGAAAGTTAACTCCATCTTGCTCGTATACGAATGTTTTCCGCCGAGGCGGCCCCTCTTGTCTTGGTAAGAACCTTGAAAAGTAAGCAAAAAACCAATGCCACGCCAGCAACTTACGCCAAAATCCGTTTTCTAACGCTCTGAAACAGACATCTGTTTAGAGGCTATTTCACATAAAACAGGTTTGAAACCATTTACTTTCAGAACCTTGCCCCAAGGCCAAACAAGAAGCACTGCACCGCTCGCCACAAAACCGTACCTTTGTCTTTTCACTACCTTTAGAACCTATGTATTCTTTCCTGACCACCAGCGCCTGGACCGATTATGAACTCATTGACTGCGGCAACTTCGAGAAGTTGGAGCGCTTTGGAGAATACGTGCTGGCCCGCCCCGAGCCGCAGGCCGCCTGGGACAAGCACCTCTCAGAACGCGAGTGGGAAAGACTGGCCCAAGCCACGTTTCGGCGCGAAAAAGGCAATCAGGAGAAGGGACAGTGGCAACTCAAGAAAGGCATGGCCGAGCAGTGGTTCATCAACTACCGCTACAACGACCTGAAACTGCGGTTCCGCTTGGGCTTGTCTTCGTTCAAACACGTGGGTTTGTTCCCCGAGCAAGACCCCAACTGGCAGTTCATCTTTGACCGTACCCGCGCCCTGCCCGGCAAGCCGAAGGTCCTAAACATGTTCGCCTACACCGGCGGCGCTTCTTTGGCTGCCAACGCGGCTGGCGCCGATGTGACTCACCTGGACTCTGTAAAGCAGGTCAACTTCTGGGCCCGCCAGAACATGGAAGCCAGCAACCTGGACAACATTAGGTGGCTGGTGGAAGATGCCATGAAATACGCCCGCCGCGAAGTGAAACGCGGAAACAAATACCAGGGCATCATCCTGGACCCACCCGCCTATGGCCGCGGCCCCGATGGCGAAAAATGGCTTTTGGAAGAACAGATAAATGAGCTCATCAAACTCTGCGCTGAACTGCTGGACTCGGAAAATAACTTCTTCGTGATCAACCTATACTCCCTCGGGTTTTCGGCCCTGATTTTGGATAACCTCATCAAAGCATCCTTCGGAAATATCGTGCGCAACGAAGAACTGGGCGAACTGTACCTGGAAGACCAGGCCAAACGCAAACTGCCGCTGGGCACGTTCTTCCGGTTCAGTTCTGTGAAGTAGTTCTATCTGCCACGATGTCAATCATGCACCACTCATCCCCCTTGTCATCCTGAAAGGATCTTGTGGGCGAACTAGATAAGCTTTGTCGTAAACGCTGGTACCGTTTGCCCACAATATCTTTCCAAGATGACAAGAAAGAGTGAGATGCTTTTGGCCTTCTTTTTACAAAACTGGCTCTAAACAAATTCTCTGTTTCCATAAACATTGCATCGGCGCAGCCGAAGATTTTATTGTACTGCTCTTTAGAATCAGAATAACAGAAAGCCTACCACTTTTACCTGTTGTTCACACTCGTAATTCCTACCTCTAAATTCCTAAATATGGCTCGCCGATTTGCCCTCATAGACCTTGGAACCAATACGTTTCACCTGCTTATTGTTGAACTGGATGCCGATGGCGTGCAGCAGACGCTGTACAAAACCAAAGTTCCGGTAAAGCTGGGCGAAGGCGGCATCAGCAAAGGAGAGATCACGCCGGCGGCCCGGGAGCGTGGCCTTAAAACCTTGGCTGAATTCAAAGAGATCATGGACCAGCACGGGGTGGAAGTAGTGAAAGCAACCGCCACCAGCGCCCTGCGCAGCGCCAGCAACGGCCCCGAGGTGGTACAAGCCATCAAAGACCAAACCGGTATTGACGTAGAGGTAATCTCGGGTGCCCGCGAAGCCGAACTGATTTTCAAAGGGGTGCAACTGGCCATGCAAGTGGGTCCTAAACCCGTTCTGGTGATGGACATTGGCGGCGGCAGCATTGAATTCATCATCGGGACGGACAAAGGCATTCTGTGGAAGAAAAGCTTCGAAATTGGGGCCCAGCGGCTGCTAGACAAGTTCTACCCAGAGCAGGAACAAGCCATTAGACCAGACCAAGTCAAAGCCCTGCGCCACTACCTGCAAGACCACCTACAGAAACTCACGGCCGCCGTCTTACAGCACCAACCCGAGGTGCTGATTGGTTCCTCCGGTACGTTTGACACGCTGGTAGACATGGACCTGGTGCCCCAGGGTATTATCCGGGACCTTGACGCCTCCCCAGACATGCCCCTGGCGCTCTCTACCTTTCACCGGCAATACAAAGAACTTCTGCAAAAGACCCGCCCCGAACGTCTGGCCATCCCCGGTATGCTGGCCATGCGCGTTGACATGATTGTAGTAGCCTGTGTTGCGATTGACTGGGTACTGGAGAAATATAATCTGGAACAGATCAGGGTGTCTGCGTATGCGTTGAAGGAAGGGATGTTAGCGGAGTTGTTGCAGCAGTAAGTAGTAGTTTTTGTGCACGCATTTTGTAGTTCCCTTGGCTTGGTGGCTTATTGCGTGGGTGCAGATGCTGTGTTGTTTCATTTTTGGCGATAAGCGCTCACGGCCGCGAGGCCCCGCCTTCCGCCCTCGCGCTGTGATTTCTCCTCACCTGCTTCGCTCTCGCTCAGGGACGGTCGAACTCTAGGCGCTCAAGCGAAAGGCTGGAAACGGATATGTGTGAGTGGAGTTTGTAGACCTCACAGGTTTTAGAAACCTGTGAGGTCTTTTTCATTTGTCTCCCGCTGACTTTTCCGCTGGCGCGAGTCTCCAGACTCGTGCCTACTGATAATGGGTAGTCTCTGAAACCCTCGCTGCCCCGCAGCGAAACCACGCATTCCCAAGGATTTCCACCTCCCTACCCCATCTAGCAAAACAACACCTCTCCTATTTTAGGAGGGGTGCCCGCAGGGCGGTAAACTACGTCAGTTTCTTGAACTGCTTCTGATACGCCTTATTCAGTTTCTTCAGGTCTTTGCCGCCGCCGGTGTAGGTGTTGGCCAGTTGCTTGTAGTTACCTTTAGGGTTGGCTTGGACATCACGGGTGGCGAGAAGTTGGCCTATTTGCTCCTGTAGTTGGTTCAGGTTGTATTTGGTGTAGTTTAGAGAAACCAGGCGTTTTACCAGATCCAGGGCTCCGTTGGCATCTCCGTGAACAGCAGCGTAGCGGGCTACTTCGGCCACAAAGGCTTTATTTTCATGTGCTAGGGCGTAGGCAAGCAACGGCGCATTCTCCAGCCCAAACCGGGCGACATCTGAAGAAGCGTAGTGTTGGCTGGCTTCCTGGTAAACCTTTACCGCATCGGCCATTTTGTTTTGGTTGATGAGCGCATTGGCTTGCTGCAGAAGTTCCTGGAAGTGGGCCGGGGCGTCTATGCGGGCCAGTTCCACTTCAGCACTCGCCGAGGGGATGGCGCAAGCACCATTTTCTTTGGCGGCGGCCAGGGCTTTGTCTAACTCAGCGGCAGCCTGGGCAAACTGACGCGCACTGCTCAGTTGCAGCGAACGCTGGTAGTGCTGGTCATACGCGGCTTGGGCGTTGGCGCACTCTTGCGAGAAGATGCCTTGGTTCAGGGCTCTGAACTTACCGTCCAGCTCTTTGTCGTTCACCAGCCCATAGCGGATTTGCAGGTTCGTCACTTCTGAGGCCACCAAACGGGCTTGGGGCAACTTGTTGGCATTGGCCTGTAACTGACCTTCGGCTATTTTCTCCAGGATTACCGGACGGGCCGCCTGGCGAAGCAATTTTTCAGCATCAACGGCAGAAGTTAAGTTGTAGTCACTAGCTAAGGTTTGCCCTTTCTCGAAGGCCTGCAAAGCGGTTTTATATTGCTTTGCTTGGAGTGCCTGGCGACCAGTGGCTACCAGGCCGAGGTATACTTGTTGCTGTACCTCGCGCAGCAAAGTGGTAGCGGCGGCATCTGAGTCAATGGCGGTTTTGTTGTTGCGGGCGAACTGCTGTGCTTCTTTGGCGAGCTTTTCGGCTTGGGTCAGATTCCTTTGGCTTAAAGCCGTGCGTCCGTCTTGTAACAGGTTGTCGTAGATACCGCTTTTGGCGAAGGCAATGCCTTCTTCCCATAGCTCAGACCGGCACTGCAGGCGGGAGATGGCCCGGCAGAACTCCTTGGCTTCTTCAAACTGCTCAATGGCCTGGCGGTATTTGCCTTGGTTGTTGAATTGTTCGCCCTGGCGCACGTAGGCATTCTGGATATCCAGCGCCAGTTCCTGCCCAAACCGATGGGTTTCTGGGTCTACTTGCATGCGGCTCAACAGGTCGCGGGTACGTATTCCGGCTTCTTTCAGAAAACCATCCTTAAAATCTAAGCGGGCCAGTTGCAGGTGCGCAGGCGCGAAGGCCGGATTTGCTTCTACCGAGCGCTCAAAGAACTCCCGACCCGCCCGGCTGTTGCCGTTCATCGCCATTTCTAAGCCTCGGTTGTAATAGATTTCGGGTAAACGGGCCCACATCTGGTCTAAAGCTATGCGGCGCTCTTTTAGCCGTACATCCAAGTCTTTTACGCGGCGGCGAAGCTGGATGGGGTCATGGTGGTTCAGTTGCAACTCACGCTCCATGCGGCTATCATACACACGGTCTAACTCCCGTTCCAGGTCTTTCAGCCGGTCATTGTGTGCTTTGAGGTACTCAATGTCATTGGGGTTAATGGTCTGCAAATCGCGGGAGAGTTGGGCTAGGCGGGCATCGGTGTCATAATACCGTTTTACCCAGGTCAGGCGTTCCTGCACCGCGCTGTGGTTCCTCGCGGAAAAACCCAGCTTTTTCTCCACCACCCGCAGTTTATAACCCGCAAAGTCTGATGTGTCTTTGAGAGTAGTCTGCACCAGCACGGCGGCACCGTCCTGCCCCAGGCTCTTGTTAGAGATATTAAAGGTTTGCAGCACCTTGTCCTCAGCGCCCAGTAACTGTACTTTGGCGTAGACAACTGTAGGGGTGAGCGCATCGGCGAAGTCGAACTCCCGGAAAAGCACCCGTTCCGGCACCCGCACGTTCTTTACCCAGGCGCTGATTTCCACCTGACTACTCGAGCGGGTAATTTTCTCGCGCTGTTCAAACGCCACCGGCAGCACCAACTTACCCGACCGATGATGGTTGTCTCTCCCTAATTGCTGCGCCAACGCATTCAAATCTGAATTGGTGAAGCTGGAGATAGAAAGCGTTTCCTGCCGGTTTTGCTCGTACAAAACCTTAGACTGCGCCCCGGCCCGCCCGCTCCAGAAGAGCAGCGAAACGAAGATGAGAGAGAGTAAGGGTGCTTTCATAATATTAGACGTTTCTTATATTCAAGCGAAGGCAAAATCCGTTCCAGAAAGTAAGAGCGGTGCTTCTTTAGTTAGAAGATGCGCTACTTTGTGGCAAGGTTGCTTCTGGGAAAAGAAATAACCAGCGTAAGCGCTTTAGGCCCGTTTTCCGGAAAGCGGGCCTAAAGCGTACAGGAAAGACCATTTCCCTCCGGCTCACCCCTATGTTAGGGAAGAGGTAAGTGCATCAGAAGAAATGAAAAGAGATGCTGGGTGAGGTGAAGTTTGAAGCTAAATTTGATTTCTCTTCTTTCTAGATACCGCTCACCTGGCTGTTCTTCGGGTATTTCACCACGTACCGGAGTGTGCGCTTAACGGTCTCATTGGGCTTCAGAGAAACAAGCCAGGTCACTTTACCAGTTTCTTTGTCCAGTTTGCCGCCGTTGGTGTCCAGGTCTTCTACTTCAATGTCAGACGTAGTGCTCAGAGGAATCTGGTCTTCCACGGTGATGGTCACCGGCTGGGCTTTGGTGTTCCGGAGGCTGATCTCGTAGCCAAACTGCTCTTTGATGTTGCTGCCCAGCGTTGACCGTTTCTGGTAATCTTTCAGGCGTTCGCGCTGCACTACCACGTTCTGGTCCCGGCCCAAAGAAAGCGTAAGGGTGTCTCGGGTTTGCTCTGGTTTGAGGAACGATTTGCCGGTGAAGGTGCCCGCCAGAAAGACGTTGGCCTCGCCGGGAAGCAATTTAAGGTTTTCCCAGTTGGTCAGATACGCCACCAGAAAAGCCGTAGGATCCAACTTGGGAACCGTGGTATGCGCGTAGGAAGTGGTAAGGCTGTGCTGCTGGATGTCTACCGTATGCGGTTCTCCGTCTGAGGGAACGCTGAACGGAATACCAATCTTGAACTCGGCCGCCAATGTGGTGGCAACGGCTTGGGTGAAATCAGCGGTGCTAGGAGACGGCGCTTTTGCAGCTCCGTAGCCTACCACTACTACTTCGTTTAAAGATTGAGACGTTTCTTTTTTATCGGCGCTGTTTGCACCTCTAATTCTAACACCAGCAGCAGCACCTGTTATACCTTCTGGCTGCAAAATTCCTAACTGCTGGGGAAACAAATCGGGTTTCTGCGCACCTTCGGCGGGGTTGGTGGTGGCTAAAGCCAATTGCACATTGTTCCAGTTCACGCCGGTATTCTGCCGCACGTTGGCTTTGTACTGCAGTTGCACCGGTCCTTGGCTACCAGTGGCCCGCAGGTCATAAATAGGCTCCCAACCCGCATTCATGACCAGATACGTGACTTCCAGATTGACCTGCGCCCGGCCCGAGGCTTGCACCGCCACAATCACGCGGTTATTGGCTTGTAGACTCTGCCTGTATTGGTTCACCTGGTTGTTGAATTGCTGCTGCCGTTCCCGCAGAATGGCCAGTTGTAAGTCTGTGGCGTGTACTTCCTTTCTAATGGCCAGCAAACGGTTGCGGTAGTAGTCGGCTACTTCTTTGAGGCGGGCGGCGGTGAGGCCGGTCTGGGAACCTCCCAGATTCTGGTTAGCCTGCAGTAGCGCCTCTTCTTTCTGGAGCACTTCGCGCTGATCGGTTAGTGTTCTAATGCGGCCATTGTAGCTTTGGAGCGAATCATCCAAGCGTTGCACATCACGGGGCACGGTGGCATTCTGCAAAAAATTCTGTTCATAGCGCACCGAAAGCAAGGTCACGTTGCCCGTGGGGTTTACCTGCACGCTGCGTTCGTCCAATTGCGCAGGCAGGCCCTCCAGCACCAATTCGGTCACCCCCGGTTCTACCGTAGCCTTACCGGTATTGGTGACTTGCGCCCGGTTCAAAAAGACCGTCACCGCTTTCACCTGCGTGTTCATTGCTTCCTGCTTTTGGGCCGAAACTGGAAAAACAAGGCAAAAACAGCTAATCAGGAGACCGAAACTATAGGACAGAACTTTCATAAAGGTAAAGGGTTAGCGCAGGGTGCCGAAGTGGAACATCTTACAAAGGAAACATTTCTACTGGAATCTTTCCCCTGCTTTCGCTTACCTTTGGCAGTTTCCATTTGAATTTGCGCATGTACTCGTACCAACGTCTTTTCGACTTCTCCCGCCAGATCTTCTTAGCCATGGGCTGTCCGCCCGAAGATGCCCAAACCGCCACTGAAACCCTCCTTTCCGCCGACCTGCGCGGAGTAGATTCGCACGGCGTGGCCCGCCTGATTGGCTATGTGCGGCTCTGGGAAGCCGGCCGGATCAATGCCACGCCTAACGTGCGCATTGTACATGAAACCCCCAGCACTGCCACGGTAGACGGCGATGGTGGTCTCGGGTTGGTGGTCGCGCCCAAGGCGATGCAGATTGCGCTGGAGAAAGCGAAAGTGGCGGGTAGCGGCTGGGTGAGCGTGAAAAACTCCAACCACTACGGCATTGCCGGATACCACGCCATGAAAGCGCTGGAACATGACATGATTGGCTTGGCCATGACCAACGCCAGTCCGCTCGTGGCCCCTACGTTTTCCCTGGAACGCCTATTGGGCACCAACCCCATCGCCGTCGCTATTCCGGCCAACGAGCAGCCGCCGTTTGTAGCAGATTTAGCCACCACCACGGCCGCCAACGGTAAACTGGAAATGCTCCAACGCAAGAACCTGGACGCACCCCTCGGCTGGATTCAGGCCGCCGATGGCAGTGCCTCCACTAATCCGCATGAACTGAAAAACGGCGGGGCCCTGCTCCCCCTGGGCGGCGATACCGGCAGCCACAAAGGCTACGCGCTGGGTGCGGTGGTAGACATTTTCTCGGCGGTCTTATCCGGGGCCAACTACGGCCCGTGGGTACCGCCCTTCGTGAGCTTCCTGGCACCGCCTGCTGACCCCGTAGGGGAAGGCATCGGGCATTTCTTCGGGGCTATGCGGGTAGACGCTTTCCGCCCGGCCGATGACTTCAAGCACCACATGGACAACTGGATTACCCGCTTCCGGAGCTCCAAAGCCAAAGAAGGTCACCAAGTCCTCATCCCCGGTGACCCAGAACGCATCTTCACCGAACAACGCCTGAAAGAAGGCATTCCCTTGTTGCCGCCCGTGGTGAAGGATCTGGAAGGTTTGGGTGAGAAGTTTGGGGTGACGTTGTAGGAAAATGTTTCAGGCTTGTTTTGTAAGAAACAGGCCTGAAATGTAAATAAGGCTTCCTAAGTTGAGAGGAATTATGACGTATGGAAACAGAAGGATTTCTGCATCTACATTACTGAACCCTTACATGGCTACTATTTTCAGTAATTAGAATTTCCATATGAGAAACACCTTCTACTTCATTCTTACTCTCTTTGTATTTTTCTCTTGTAAAGAGCATCAAGAACAAAGAATAAAGCTTTTGCCTGAGCTCTATGGAGACTGGTTACCTGCAGGCTATCAAATCATTTCTGATAGTGGTGCCTGGTTTAAAGACACTCCACCTCTCTTAAGTTTAGGTCCTGAGCGGGGATTCACCTTTTATTCAAATGGAGTAGTGGACACAAAGCTTGCCTACTTCAAGCTTCTATCTTTAAGTAAAACTGGTAGGGAAAGAAACTTTATCTACTTCAGTTCTAAAACGAAATACTATGTCAAAGACGATAGTTTAAAAATCTTTGACCTTTCTGATTCTACTTGGGTTGCTAGTAAAATACATAAGCTTACAAAAGACACGCTTTCCATACTCCATGGACCGGGTGTAGTGAAGAACTACTTCAAAAAGGAGTACCTTCTAGATACGATGCCCACTTTTGATAAAATAGTTCTTTCTACTTCTGGTTGCTACGGCTTTTGCGAGGTAGCAAACACCATCATCACTTCTACGGGGCAGGTAACTTTCTTTGGTGCTATGTACACCACCCAAGAGGGGCTCTTTACCGGAACAATATCGAAAACAGTGTTCAAGGAGCTACAGGACAATTTCAGGAAAGCAGACCTAAACAATATTGCCCATGAGTATCATAAAGCTACCAGTGATTGTGAGGAAGTCACAGTCACCTTTCTGAAAGGAGACAGTATTTACAAAACCATATCAGACTATTGCTACGCAGGACCTTTAGAACTAGAATGGGCCTTTATACCAGTCAGGCATCTTTATAAAACTGTTAAACTTACTCCTCTGCCCATAGATAAACCACTTTTCGATCCTGCTGGATTTTATCACATGATTAAGAAAGGGAACAAAGAATTACGGCTTACCCAATCAGAAGGCTTCTTATTATGGGATTGCCTTCGACGAGGCAAAACCATAAGTAAACCTTTCAACAATAAATATCAGATAGGCTTTAATTTGAATTACCTCTGGGTTCCTTCCTTTGAAGAAGAAGCACAAGGTCAAGGTTATACAAAGTTGGATTCTGTACCTATAAAGGAAATTACGACAGACGGGAGATACTTCAAGTTCTGGTACAAGACAAGGCAACCAATTACTATTGATATCGGCTTTAACTTTATTGAAAGGAACTTCAAAAAAACAGACTTCCAACATAAAGACGTAAACTAACCAAGCTCATCCTATTATAAAATTAAAACAGAACAGCCGTTTCTTCGCGAAGAAACGGCTGTTCTGTTTTTGTCTGTTATTTATTCTGCTTTCTACCTTAAACATAGCCTTGCCCCTATGTTCTAAATTCCCTACCTTATCCAACTCATTCCGTTTCAGGCTTACTTTCCCAAAACTATGCGAAAAACGCTACTCCCCTTTCTTCTCACTTTTTTGACCATCACCCAACTTTGGGCCCAGAATAAACCCGCGGGCATTGCAGGTAAAACGGCGGGCATGCAGAAGTTCAGCGGCTACTTTCCCTATTATTGGGACGAGGCCACCGGCCGAATCCTGCTGGAGATTGACAAGCTGGACCAGCAGTTTCTGTACGTCAATTCTCTGGCGGCTGGGTTGGGCTGCAATGACATCGGGTTGGACCGGGGGCAGTTGGGCGGTGAGCATGTGGTGTATTTTCATAAAGTTGGCCCGAAAGTGCTGCTGATTGAACCCAACCAAGGCTACCGTGCCATGAACGGCAACCCCGCCGAGGAACAGGCCGTGGCCCAGTCGTTCGCGCAGTCAGCGTTGTGGGGTTTCAAGGTGGAAGCGGCTGAGGGTGACAAGGTACTGGTAGATGCCACCGAGTTCTTGTTAAGAGATGCCCATGATGTGGTAGGCAGCATTCGGCGCAGCCGCCAAGGCACGTATAGGTTAGATGCCACCCGTTCGGCCATGTACCTGCCCCGCACCAAGAATTTTCCGCAGAACTCAGAGTTTGAAGCGACGCTTACGTTTACTGGCGGAGACGATGCGGGAGGCTTCGTGCGTAGCGTGACTCCATCGGCGCAAGCCATCACGTTGCGGCAGCACCACTCCTTTGTGCAACTCCCAGATAAGAACTACACACCCCGCGCCATGGACCCACGGGCCGGGTATTTCGGGATTGAGTACCTTGATTTCAGCACGCCCGTAGACCAGCCCATTGTAAAACGGTTTATTGCCCGCCACCGCCTCCAGAAGAGGAATCCGGCGGCACCGACCTCTGAGGCCGTGGAGCCGATTGTGTACTACGTAGACCACGCTGCCCCGGAACCTATCAGAAGCGCGTTGCTGGAGGGAGCCCGCTGGTGGGCGCAGGCGTTTGAGGCCGCCGGGTACAAAGATGCCTTCCAAGTAGAAATCCTGCCCGTAGAGGCTGACCCCATGGATGTGCGCTACAACGTGATCCAATGGGTGCACCGCAGCACCAGAGGCTGGTCTTACGGCGCAACTGTTACAGACCCCAGAACGGGTGAAATCATCAAAGGGCACGTGAGTTTGGGCTCTCTGCGCGTGCGCCAGGACTTTCTGATTGCCGAGGGTTTGCTGGCTCCTTATGAGGAAGGCAAACCAGCCAACCCCGAGATGATGAAAATGGCTTTGTCACGCTTGCGGCAATTGTCGGCGCATGAGTTGGGCCACACGCTGGGCATCATGCACAACTACGCCGCCAGCGTGACCAACCGCGCCAGCGTAATGGATTACCCGCACCCTACCGTGAAACTGACTTCCGGCGGCGAGATTGACTTGTCTGATGCCTACGCCGTGGGTATTGGCGAATGGGACAAAGAGGCCATTAAATTCGGCTACCAGCATTTCCCGGCGGGCACCAATGAGCCACAAGCCTTAGACCAACTGCTGCGCGAAAGCCACAAACGCGGCCTGCAATTTATTTCTGACCGTGACTCTAGAGCACCAGGCGGAGCGCATCCGCAGGCGCACCTTTGGGATAATGGCGCCAACGCCGCCGAGGAACTGAAACACGTTTTAAATGTGCGGCAGAAAGCGTTGGAGCGGTTCGGGGTGAACAACATTAAACCGGGCGTACCCATGGCCATGCTGGAAAATGTGTTAGTGCCTATCTACAACTACCACCGCTACCAGGTAGAAGCCGCCGCCAAAGTAGTAGGCGGCGTTAATTACACCTACGCCTCCCGCGGCGACGGACAGCTGGTTACGGAGTTTGTGCCGGAGGCCGAACAGCAGAAAGCCTTAGATGCCTTACTTTCTACCCTGCAGCCAAATGTGTTAGCCCTTCCAGAGAAAATCATTGCCGCTATTCCGCCCCGGCCGGCTGGTTGGTCGCCCACTCGGGAGCTGTTCGGCAAACGTACCGGCCTCACCTTTGACCCGCTCGCCGCCGCCGAAGCTTCCGCTGATTTCACGCTTTCGTTCCTGTTTCACCCAGAGCGGGCGACCCGTTTGGTGGAGCTGAAAGCCCGAGGCAATGAACTAGGCCTGGATGAAGTGTTGGAACAAGTGATAGAACACACCTGGTCCGGCAAATTAGCCGCTGGCATGAACGGCCAGATTCAATTACTGACGCAGCAACTGGTCCTCACGCACCTGCTGGCTTTGTCTCAGAACGAAGCAGCCGCGTACCCCGCCCGTGCAGCGGCTCTTCTGCAATTATCCCAATTAGAGAAGAAAGCGAAAAAGCTGGCCAAGTCATCTGATGAAAGCGTGAAAGCCAATGGGCTTCTAGCCTTGCACCGCCTGAAAAACCCATCAGAAGCTAAACCAGAACTGCACAAAGAATTGCCTCCCGGAGCCCCCATTGGTTCTCTAGATATGATTGGCTGCGAAGAATGATTCAGGGCCATTTTCCTGAAAACAAACAAAAATCCCACTTCCGGCGGAAGTGGGATTTTTGTTTGCAGACACTTAGCTGAAGGTCTTTCGAGCTTTCTCCTCTATATAGCATAAACTTAATTTTCTCCTTTGGTAATACTCGCAAATTAGCTACATTTAAATAGCTAACCCTTAACTTCTTCCGCTTTGAAAAGACGCGATTTCCTTCAACTTTCTGGCTTGGGACTTGGAGCCCTTATGCTGCCGATTCCTCTGTGGGGCCATGACATTGCTCCAGAGGCCATGCTTACGCCCTTAGATGTAGCCCTGAACAAACAAATTGCCGATGCGGCCCTCAACGCTGCCAAGTCTAAGGGGGCAACGTACACCGATGTACGGATTGGCCGTTACCTGAACCAGTACCTGATCACGCGGGAAGACAAGGTGCAGAATACCGTTAACACAGAGTCGTTTGGGTTGGGCGTACGGGTTATTGTGAATGGCACCTGGGGTTTTTCGGCCATTGACGAGGTAACGCCTGCCGGGGCAGCTAAAGCGGCTGAATTGGCCGTAGCCATTGCCAAAGCCAACTCCAAGTTGCAGTCTGAACCGGTCCAACTGGCTCCGCAGCAAGGTTACGGCGAGGTAAATTGGAAAACACCCATTGAACGCAACGCCTTTGAGGTTCCCCTGAAAGAGAAAGTAGATATCTTATTGGGTGCCAATGCTGCCGCTATGCAGAACGGTGCCAACTATGTCAATTCAGCGCTGTTTTTGGTAAACGAGCAGAAATACTTCGCTTCGTCAGACGGCTCTTACATAAATCAGGATGTGCACCGCACCTGGCCCGTACTCAACGCCACCGCCATTGACCAGAAAACCGGCAAGTTTGAAACCCGGCAATCCTTAAGTTCGCCGGTGGGCATGGGCTTTGAGTACCTGAGCGGAAGACCTGAGGGCAAATACAAAGGCATTACCACCCGCTACGGCAAGTACTATGACATGGTGGAAGACGGTACCGCCGCCGCCAAACAAGCCAAAGAAAAGCTGACTGCTAAATCAGTACTGGCGGGTAAATATGATCTGGTACTGGATCCGTCGCACCTGTGGCTCACCATCCATGAATCTGTGGGACACCCGCTGGAACTGGACCGCGTGCTGGGCTATGAGGCCAACTTCGCAGGCACCAGTTTCGCCACGCTGGACAAATGGCAAGCCAAGAACTTCAAATACGGCAGCGATAAGGTAACGCTCTTCGCTGATAAAGTACAGCCGGGCTCTCTGGGAGCCGTGGGCTATGACGATGAAGGCGTGAAAACCAAGCGCTGGGATCTGGTGAAGGACGGCACGCTGGTCAACTACCAGGCCACCCGCGACCAGGCGCATATCATCGGCGAGAAAGAATCGCACGGCTGCTCCTACGCCGACAACTGGAGTTCCGTCCAATTCCAGCGCATGGCCAATGTTTCTTTAGCCCCCGGAAAACAGAAACTGAGTGTAGACGACATGATCAAGAACGTGGAGAAAGGCATCTACATCATTGGCGACGGTTCTTTCTCCATTGACCAGCAACGCTACAATTTCCAGTTCGGCGGGCAGTTGTTCTACGAGATCAAAGACGGCAAAATTGTGGGTCCGCTCAAAGACGTGGCCTACCAGAGCAATACCCAGGAATTCTGGAACTCCTGCGCCGCCGTCTGCGATGAAAGCGATTACCGGCTGGGCGGCTCCTTCTTTGACGGCAAAGGCCAACCCACCCAAAGCAGCGCCGTGTCCCATGGCTCCGCCACCGCCCGCTTCAACGGCGTGAACGTCATCAACACTGGAAGAAAAATCTGAGATTTTCCTTCCAGTGTTGATCAGTCCTGAGTTCTGAGTCTTGAGTTCTGAGTCATTTTCCCACTCAGGACTCAGAACTCAAGACTCAGAACTAACCCCAACCAGTTTCAGTCAACAAATAGACGCTAATCAACCAATGGCAATATATACCAAAGAACAAGCGCAGGCCGTCCTGAAGAAAGTGATGGCATTGAGCAAAGCAGATGAATGCGAGGCGAACTTAACCGGCGGCAAGGCGGGGAACGTGCGCTACGCCCGTAATTCCGTCTCTACCGCCGGGGAGTCGCACACCACGCAACTGGTGGTGCAGTCTTCCTTCGGGAAGCGCGTGGGCACGGCTACCATCAATGAGTTTGACGATGTTTCGCTGGAGAAAGTGGTGCGGCGCTCCGAGGAATTGGCAAAGCTGGCACCTGAGAACCCCGAGTACATGGGCGTATTGGGTCCGCAGAAATACGTCACAACCAATCCGTACGCACCGGCAACGGCAGCCATCACTCCAGACAAACGTGCCGAAATGGTGGCCCAGAGCATTGCCGCCGCTAAATCCAAGAATCTCACCGCTGCTGGCTACCTGCAAGACACAGTGGGATTCCAGTCCATGATGAACAGCAAAGGGCTTTTCGCCTACAATACAGATACTGGCGTGGATTTCTCCTTAACCGTACGCACCCCAGACGGCACCGGCTCGGGCTACGTGTCCAGAGGCTTCAATGATGTCTCTAAGCTAGATACCGCTACCGTCTCCACCATTGCCGTGAACAAAGCCACCGGCTCTATGAACGCCAAAGCGCTGGAACCCGGCAAGTACACCGTGATTCTGGAACCTGCGGCGGTGGCCGTAATGCTGGAAAACCTGTTCTTCGGGATGGACGCCCGCTCCGCGGATGAAGGCCGAAGCTTTCTAAGCAAGCCGGGTGGCGGCAATAAACTAGGGCAGAAATTAGTAGACGAGCGCGTGACCATCTACTCAGACCCGGCCCACCCAGAACTGCCCACTTCGCCTTGGGCCGGAGACGGCCAGCCGCTGAACAAAGTCACCTGGATAGACAAAGGCGTGGTAAAGCAAATTCCAACCTCACGGTACTGGGCGCAGCAAAAGAAAACCACGCCCGTACCGTTCCCCAACACCGCCATCATGCAAGGCGGAACCCAAAGCCTGGAAGACCTCATTAAAGGCACGCAGAAGGGCATTCTGGTCACCCGCCTTTGGTACATCCGGAGCGTAGACCCACAGACGCTCCTGCTCACCGGCCTCACTCGTGACGGAACCTTTTACATTGAGAACGGCAGAATCAAGCATGCGGTCAAGAACTTCCGCTTCAATGAAAGCCCCATCATCATGCTCAACAACCTGGAAGCCATGGGTAAAAGTGAACGCACCGTAAGCGGCGAATCCAGCAACAATTACCTGTTGCCGCCCCTCAAAATCCGTGACTTCACGTTCAGCAGTTTGTCAGATGCCGTGTAAAGACCTCCCCAAAGCCCTCTCCCCCGAGAGGGCTTTTTTTGACCTACTTTCCAATAATTAGGCCTTAAATGTAGCGTCGTTACGGTGTAACGACGTGGTTCTACAGGCCAAATCCGTCTCTTTGCTTAATGAACTGCTTTCAACACATTGCCTTGGAGCAAGGCCTTTTTGGTAGTGACGTTCATGTTCCATAGACACTCGTCGTTACAGTGTAACGACGCTACTGATTTCATTTCAGACGTACTTTTCAGAAATCAACCTGATACCGCAGCACTTAACTCCGGGAGCCAACACTTTCTTTCGCTACCTATCCCGCAGGAAACCGTAAACCGTTAACAGTCTATTTCTTCGTACTTTTGCGGAAGTGCGCGGCAACGCGCGGCTCTAAACCTGACAACATGGCTAAAATAGCGATAAATCTGACCACGGCTTCTATCCAGAAGGAAGAGGTGATTGTGGGTATTGACCTGGGCACCACCAACAGTCTGGTGGCCTATATGCACCCCGAGGACCATGTGCCCATTGCCATCAATGACCAAGGCTTGGGCACCATTGTGCCCTCAGTGGTTCACTTCTCCCAGAACGGAGAGGTGTTAGTGGGCGATGCCGCCAAAGACTACTTGATTACAGATCCCGCCAATACGATCTATTCGGTGAAGCGTCTGTTGGGAAAATCGTACCAGGACCTAGGCGAGCACAAAGACTTCTTCGGCTACAAAATCATTGATGATAATTCTGAAGGACTGGTGAAGATACGGGTGCAGGACAAGTTCTACTCCCCTATTGAGCTGAGTGCCGAGATTCTGAAAGAACTCCGCGCTCGTGCCGAACACGCCCTCAAAACTCCAGTGAACCGCGCCGTCATTACCGTTCCGGCCTATTTCAATGACTCGCAACGCCAAGCCACCCGTGATGCCGGTAAATTGGCGGGCCTGGAGGTACTGCGTATCGTGAACGAACCCACCGCGGCTTCTCTGGCCTACGGCATCGGGCTGGACCAAACCGAGGAGCGCACCATTGCCGTGTATGACTTGGGTGGCGGAACCTTTGATATTTCCATTCTACGCATCCACCAGGGCATCTTTGAGGTGCTGTCTACCAACGGTGATACCTATTTGGGTGGCGATGACCTGGACCGCGCTATTATTACGCACTGGGGCCTGCAAAATCGTTTGTTAGCTGATTTGGCTACGCAAGATGCCAACGCAGCGCAAGCCCTTCGCCTGAAAGCCGAAGAAGCCAAGAAAACATTAAGCAACCAGGACACATTCAAATCTGAACTGAACGGCATTGCACTGGAACTGGACCGCCACACCTTTGAGACCCTGATTACCCCCATTGTGGACCGTACTATGGCGTCTTGCCAGATGGCGTTGAAAGACGCCGGAATGCAACCAGAGCAGATTGACACCGTGATCATGGTAGGCGGTTCTACCCGCGTGCCCTTGGTGTACCAAACCGTGTCTGATTTCTTTGGAAAACCGGCCAACAACTCCCTGAACCCCGATGAAGTCGTAGCTCTTGGCGCCGCCATCCAGGCCGATGTGCTGGCTGGTAACCGTAAAGACATCCTGCTCCTAGACGTAACACCGCTCACGCTGGGCATTGAAACCATGGGCGGCTTAATGGACTCCATCATTCCGCGTAACTCCAAGATTCCAACCAAAGCCGGCCGGCAGTACACCACGTCGGTAGATGGTCAGGTGAACATGAAAATATCCGTGTACCAGGGCGAACGCGATGTAGTGAAAGAGAACCGTAAACTGGCGGAGTTTGACCTAAAAGGCATTCCGGCCATGCCCGCCGGTTTCCCGAAAGTAGACGTGAATTTCATCCTGAACGCCGATGGTATCTTAAAAGTGGAAGCCATTGAACTGCGCTCCGGCGTACGGCAGGAAGTGGAAGTAAAACCACAATACGGCCTCACCGATGAGCAGGTAGAGCAGATGCTGATGGACTCTATCACCCACGCCCGCGAAGACGTTTCCACCCGCATGGTCATTGAAGCCCGCACCACCGCCGAGCAGATGATATACCAAGTTGAGCGCTTCCTAGAGAAGAATGGCGAACACCTCACCCCAGAGGAAATTACCCTTACCCGCCAGAACCTGCAGCACCTAAAAGACGTGTTGCCTACCGGCGATAAAGACACCATCCTGAAAGCAGTAGATGTGCTGGAAGAGCAAACCAGCCCCTTTGCCGAACGCGTGATGCAGATTTCCATCAAGAAAGCCATGACGGGTAAAAAAATTGAATAGTCCTTTTCGGGGTTATTTTGTAGTAACAGTCCTGAAATAGATTAGCTGAAATCCTTCTATGGCGCGGAAGTTACTTCCGTGACTTCCTATAAAGTAATTATAAGCCACGGAAGTAACTTCTGCGCCATAGAAGAGTCGATTATGCTTTGGGGCCGTTGTCACTAAAACGGCTTCAGAACAGATAGCCATAAAAGCAGAACGCGCAGCCCTTGTTAGAGCTGCGCGTTCTGCTTTTATGGGTTAGAAATATGCTTATTTCTCTTCTTCGTCTTTCTCTACAATGAGGTAAAGCTCTTCTGTAGGCTTCTTCATAAGGTACTTCTCGCGGGCGAACTTCTCCAGTAACTCAGGGTTACTCATCAGTTCCTTGCGGTCTTTCTGGACTTCGGCAATCTTCTCCAGGTAATAGTCGCGTTCTTCCTCCAAAATAGTCAGTTTGCGGCTGGTCTGGTATTGGGTAATAAAGTCGTTTGAATCAAAGAAGAACATCCAGGACAGAAAGGCGAGCCCTGTCAGAAAATAAAAGTTCCAGAAGAATTTGGGTACGCGTGCTAACATGGTAAAAAGGAAATGGCGGCAAGTGCTGTCTTGCCGCCATGAATTTACAAAGTTTCCAGAAGGTATCTGCACCAGAAGCGAATCAAATTTTAAGATTCCGTTTTCGTCCTGTTTTATGTAAAACAAACCTAAAACGTGCTCTGTTTTGACAAGCTCCTAAAGACAAATTTACATTTTCCGGCCAGGGAAGTAAGCAACCTCGCCTAGTTCTTCCTCAATACGGAGTAACTGGTTGTATTTGGCCATCCGGTCTGAACGGGAAGCCGAACCGGTTTTGATTTGACCAGTGTTCAAGGCCACGGCTAAGTCAGCAATTGTATTGTCCTCAGTCTCACCAGAACGGTGGCTCATGATGCTCTTATAGCCATTGATACGGCCTAAGTTAATTGCATTGATAGTCTCCGTCAACGTTCCAATCTGGTTTACCTTGATCAGGATCGCGTTGGCTACCTGCTGGTCAATTCCTTGCTGTAAACGAGTCACGTTGGTTACGAACAAATCATCGCCTACTAACTGCGTTTTGTTGCCTATGGAATCCGTCAGCGCTTTCCAGCCAGACCAGTCATCTTCGTCCATCCCGTCTTCAATAGAGATGATCGGGTATTTGTTCGCCCACTCGGTCCAGTAGCTAACCATCTCAGAAGAGGTCAGTTTGTCACCAGTAGATTTTTTGAAGTGATAATGGCCGGTAGAAGCATCGTAGAACTCAGAAGCTGCGGCATCCATGGCAATCATGAAGTCTTCGCCCGGACGGTATCCAGCAGCCTCAATGGCTTGCAATACCACCTCAATGGCTTCCTGGTTAGACCCGATGTTAGGCGCGAATCCACCCTCATCACCTACGTTCGTAGACATACCTTTCTTCTTCAGTACGTTCTTCAGGTGGTGGAACACCTCAGTACCCCAACGGAGCGCTTCAGAAAAAGAAGAAGCACCTACAGGCATTACCATGAACTCCTGGAAGTCAATTGAGTTGTCAGCGTGGCTACCGCCGTTCAGGATGTTCATCATAGGCACCGGCAATGTGTTGGCATTCACTCCACCCACGTAACGGTACAAAGACTGACCGGCTTCTTTGGCCGCCGCTTTGGCCGCTGCCAGAGAAACACCCAAGATGGCGTTAGCACCCAACTTTGCTTTGTTAGGCGTGCCGTCAATCTCTATCATGATTTTATCCAGCAGGCTCTGCTCAAATACATTGAAACCTACCAGTTCATCGGCAATAATGGTGTTCACGTTTTGTACCGCTTGCAGTACACCTTTGCCCATGAACATGCTCTTGTCATCGTCACGCAACTCTACGGCTTCGTGTTTGCCGGTAGAGGCACCAGATGGAACCGCTGCCCGGCCTACAATACCGCTTTGGGTGATTACGTCTACCTCAACGGTAGGATTGCCACGGGAGTCAAAAATCTGGCGGGCTTTGATGTCTTCAATTAAGCTCATATAGTTCTATTTTGTTAATGAATTCTTTTCCTTCTCCAGCATCTCCACGAAAAGGTCGAAAAGGTACTCAGAGTCGTGTGGTCCCGGAGAAGACTCTGGGTGATATTGGACCGAGAAGGCTGGTTTATTTTTAATCCTGATTCCCTCTACGGTATTATCATTCAGGTTGATGTGCGTGATTTCCACATTAGGGTTGTTCCTCACCGCGTCTGCGTCTACCGCAAAACCATGGTTCTGGGAAGTAATCTCGCTTCTACCCGTAATCAGGTTCTTGACAGGATGATTCAAGCCCCTATGCCCATTATGCATCTTGTACGTAGGAATTCCATTGGCCTGAGCCAGAATCTGGTGTCCCATGCAGATCCCGAACATCGGTTTTTCTACTGCCAGAATCTGCTCTACACTTTTAACAGCCTCATAGGTCACAGCAGGGTCACCGGGTCCATTAGAGATAAAGTACCCATCTGGCCCCCAGGCTTCCATTTCCTCAAAAGTAGTTCCGTAGGGGAACACCCGGCACTCACAACCTCTGTTGGTCAGGTTATTCAGAATGTTACGTTTCACTCCAAGATCCAGCACAGCCACTTTGAATCTGGTTTCTGTTACAGGCAGGTCATACTGTTCACGGGTGGTTACTTGAGAAGAAAGCTCTAAACCGTCCATGGAAGGAACTTCACCCAGTTTCTCCTTCAGAACATCAATGTCGGTGGTCTCTGAGGAAATGATGGCATTCATCACGCCTTTATCGCGTACATAGCGCACCAGTTCACGGGTATCAATCTCACAGATGCCCACAATGCCCGCTTTCTCAAAGTATTCCTGCAAAGATCCTTCAGCAGTCTTTCTGGAAAAATGCTGCGAAAACTCCTTACACACCAAACCTTTGATCTGGATGTTACTAGATTCAACTTCTTCTGCCTGTACCCCATAGTTGCCTACATGGGAAACGGTAGTAATCACAATCTGACCATAATAGGAAGGATCGGTGAAAATCTCCTGATATCCGGTCATGCCTGTATTAAAGCAGACCTCTCCGCCGGTAGTTCCAATCTTTCCGAGGCTCTTGCCACGAAAAACTGTGCCGTCTTCCAGCACCAATACTGCGTCAGTTGTTGTTTGAAGTTTCATTCTAATTAGATATGTGGCAAAAATAAAAAAGGGATACGAGTAATCTCGTATCCCTTTTCATAAATTATTACATTCTTACTATTCAGCAGTTGGAGTTTCAGCCGAATCAGCAGAAGGAGTTTCTTCTGTAGTTGAAGCAGAAGCATCAGTGGTAGCCTGACCATCTTCTTTTTTCTTACCAGAAGAACGACGTCTGGTTTTAGGCTTAGCAGCAGTACCGGTACCGGTTGTGCTCAACATATCCTCATTGTAATCTACCAGCTCCATGATACACATTTCTGCGTTGTCACCTAAACGAGTACCAGTTTTGATAATGCGGGTATAGCCACCTGGACGGTTAGCAATTTTGCCAGATACATTGTCAAAAAGCTCTTTTACAGACTCTTTGTTCTGTAAGTAAGCAAATACAGTACGACGTGAGTGCGTAGTGTCGCTTTTTGATTTTGTAAGCAAAGGCTCTACATACTTGCGAAGCGCTTTGGCTTTAGCAACCGTAGTGGTTACACGCTTGTGTAGGATTAATGATGATGCCATGTTAGAAAGCAAAGCAGCGCGGTGAGAGGCTGTTCTTCCTAAGTGGTTGTTCTTTTTACCGTGTCTCATTGATTTGATTGTGCACGTGCATACCGTCGATCAACCTTTCGGGATCGGGAATTATGCCGTAGATGATTAATCCTCTTCTAATTTATACTTGGCGATGTCCATTCCGAACGTAAGGCCTTTGTCAGAAACCAAGTTTTCCAACTCAGTCAATGATTTCTTACCAAAGTTACGGAACTTCATCATATCTGAAAGATCTAACTGCACTAAATCTCCTAACGTTCTAATGTCAGCTGCTTTCAAGCAGTTGTACGCTCTAACAGAAAGGTCCATGTCGTGCAATGGAGTCTTAAGAACTTTTCTCATGTGCAGCATTTCCTCATCGACCGCTTCTTCCTCTTCAGGCTTCACTGTCTCAAAAGTCATGGTGTTGTCAGAGAAAAGCATAAAATGCTGGATCAGAATATTGGCAGCACCTTTCAAAGCATCTTCCGGATGGATAGATCCATCTGTCGTGATTTCCAGTAAAAGACGCTCATAGTCAGTTTTCTGCTCAACCCGCGTGTTTTCAACGCTGTATTTCACATTCTTTACAGGAGTGAAAATAGCATCAATCGCGATTTGTCCAAAAACCTGGTCAGCAGGTCTGTTTTCTTCGGCTGGTACGTAGCCTCTTCCTTTTTGAATAGTTAATTCAATTTCAAAAGAAGACTCAGGATCCAGGTGGCAAATCACTAGATCAGGATTCAGCACTTGGAAAGAACCAGAGAATTTATTGATGTCACCGGCAGTGAAGGTATCTTGCTTGCTGATGCTAACGGTGATTTTATCATCAACCAGGTCACCAATTTTCTTGAACCGAACCATTTTCAGGTTCAGGATAATTTCAGAGACATCTTCAACCACACCTTCAATGGTAGAGAACTCATGGAGCACACTAGGAACCCTGATGCTGGAGATGGCATATCCCTCCAATGAGGAGAGAAGAATTCTTCTCAGCGCATTCCCAATGGTAACACCATAGCCCTTCTCTAGCGGCTTAAATTCAAATTGTCCATTAAAGTCATCGGATTTCTCCATCACGACTTTCTCTGGCATTTGAAAGGCTAATATTGACATGATTGCTGGTTTAGGGTTGAAACTTAGATTAGAACTGATTACTTAGAGTAAAGCTCGACGATCAGCTGCTCCTGAATTTTCTCAGGGATCTGATCACGCTGTGGATTAGAGATGAATTTACCGGCCATTTGACCGCCATCCCATTCTAACCAAGTAAATGCGCGAGCATTACGTCCAGCCAAGCTGGTAGTAATCGCTTCTAATGATTTTGATTTCTCCCGTACACTTACCACATCACCAGGACGCAGGGTGTAAGAAGCAATGTTTACCACGTGGCCATTCACTTGAATGTGGTTGTGGTTTACTAACTGACGCGCAGAACGTCTGGTAGGAGCAATACCTAAACGGTAAACAGTGTTGTCTAATCTTGCTTCCAATAGGGCAAGTAAGTTTTCACCGGTAATACCAGTCTTACGGGCTGCTTTGTCAAACAAGTTCTCAAACTGTTTCTCCAATACACCATAGATGTATTTGGCTTTCTGCTTCTCCATTAACTGGATAGCATATTCAGATTGTTTTTTTCTCCGTCCACGACCGTGCATACCTGGACCGTAAGCTTTCTTAGCTAAGGCTTTGCTTGGTCCAAAGATTGGTTCGTTATATCTTCTGGAGATTTTACTTTTAGGGCCTGTGTATCTTGCCATTTCTACTACTAAATAAGATCCTTAAACTCTTCTGCGCTTTGGAGGGCGACATCCGTTGTGAGGAAGTGGAGTCACATCTTTGATAGAAGTTACTTCAATACCTACGTTTTGCATAGTCCGGATTGCAGACTCACGTCCAGCACCTGGGCCTTTTACAAACACTTCTGCCTTTCTCAAACCAGCTTCATAAGCTACTTTACCGCAATCGGCAGCAGCCATTTGGGCAGCATAAGGAGTATTTTTCTTAGACCCTTTGAATCCCATTTTACCAGCAGAAGCCCAGGAGATAACCTGGCCGTTGATGTTGGTAACAGAGATAATAATATTGTTGAAAGAAGCTTTGATGTGTACCTGACCAACAGGCTCCACCACAACAACACGCTTCTTGGCTTTATCTTTTCTTTTCTGAGCCATTGTTGTTTACTATTTAGATGCCTTCTTCTTATTTGCAATAGTTTTACGCTTACCTTTTCTGGTTCTAGAGTTGTTTTTAGTTCTCTGACCTCTTACTGGTAAACCTTTTCTATGACGTAGACCCCGATAAGAACCAATGTCCATCAAACGTTTGATGTGCAATTGTACTTCAGAACGAAGAACACCTTCAACTTTGTGCTCAGAAGCAATGATGTTACGGATTTCGCCCGCTTCATCTTCACTCCAATCCTTCACCTTCTTGTCAAGATCCACCCCAGCCTTCACCAAAATAGACTGTGACAACTTGCGGCCAATACCGAAGATGTACGTCAAGGCAATTTCGCCTCTTTTGTTATCTGGAATATCAACTCCTGCTATTCTAGCCATGTTTTAAAAATTAACCTTGTCTTTGTTTGTAACGTGGATTCTTCTTGTTGATCACGTAAAGCTTGCCTTTACGTCTGATCACTTTGCAGTCTTCACTGCGCTTCTTAACTGACGCTTTAACTTTCATCTGTTTATTTGTATCTGTAAACTATTCTGCCTTTACTAAGGTCGTAAGGAGACATTTCCAATTTTACTCTATCACCGGGAAGAATCTTGATGTAGTGCATCCGCATCTTTCCGGAGATGTGAGCAATAACTTGATGGCCATTTTCTAATTCTACCCGAAACATTGCATTGGATAGTGCCTCAATGATGGTACCGTCTTGTTCGATGGAAGACTGTTTAGCCATGTATTAGTTTAATGCTTTATCTATGTAATCAAAAGTAGTTAAAATCTCTGCTTTTCCTTTTCTCACCACAACTGTGTGTTCAAAATGGGCAGAAGGCTTTTTATCTCTGGTCCGGATAGTCCAACCGTCATTTTCTTGAACCACATAGCGTGAACCAAGGTTCACCATGGGCTCAATGGCAAGAACTAAACCGTCCTGGAGTTTCATGCCTTGACCACGTTTACCATAGTTAGGAACTTCAGGGCTTTCATGTAAACTACGGCCTAAACCGTGTCCTACTAATTCCCTTACCACTCCATAACCATACTGCTCAACATGAGATTGAATAGCAAAACCCACATCGCCAATCCGGGCACCCACAACTGCAAATTCAATGCCTTTGTACAAAGACTCTTTGGTGCGTTGAAGGAGATCAGTAACTTCTGGAGCAACCTCACCTACCGCATGGGTGTAAGCACTGTCACTATGGAAACCTTGAAAAAAAACTCCACAATCAATAGATACAATATCTCCTGATTGTAGAGCATACTTACTAGGTATACCATGAACAACTTCAGAATTCAAACTAATGCATAAGCTATGTTTGAACCCATTATACCCCAAAAAAGAAGGACTACCGCCATGATCTTTGATAAACTCTTCCGCGACAGAATCTAATTTCAAGGTAGTAACACCCTCAGTAATGTGCTTGGCAACTTCACCATGCACTTGACTGAGGATGTTAGCACTCTGTTTGATAAGCTCGATTTCTTCTTCGGTCTTATATATGATCATTCCTTAGGAAGCAACCGCTATATTTTTTGAACGTCCTCTGAGTTTACCAGACTTCATCATGCCATCATAATGACGCATCAACAAATAGCTCTCAATTTGGTTCAAAGTGTCTAAAACAACGCCTACCAAAATGATGAGGGAGGTTCCACCAAAGAAAGCTGCAAACTCTCTTGTGATCCCAAACAACATAGCTATGGAAGGCAGAATAGCGATAATCGCTAAGAAAATAGCTCCAGGCAAAGTAATTCTGGTTAACACTTCATCAATGTATTCAGAAGTCGCTAATCCAGGCTTCACACCAGGCACAAAGCCACCACTTCTTTTCAAGTCATCTGAAATCTGGTTAGGATTCACACTGATAGCTGTATAAAAGAAAGTAAAGATGATAATCAAGACGGCGAAAGATAAGTTATACTGCCAAGAGGTATAATCAGAAAAAACGTTTCCAATCTCATTAGCAATATCACTCTCGTTTCTCCAGAAAGAAGCGATCATGCCGGGTAGGAACATCAATGATTGGGCAAAGATGATAGGCATAACGCCGGCTGCATTCACCTTTAAAGGAATAAATTGCCGCTGTCCTGCTTGCAAAGAGGCACTCCCACCTACTTGCTTCGCATATTGTACTGGTATTCTTCTGATAGCTTGGGTAAGCATCACTACACCCATTACTACGAAGAAAAGAACTATCAATTCAATAATAAAGATAAGAGCACGACCTAGACCTAGAGCAAGTGCCTCACCAACCAGTGCGCCTGGCAGACGAGAAACAATACCGATCATGATCAGCATGGAAATACCATTACCAATACCTTTATCTGTAATTTTCTCCCCTAGCCACATACAGAACATTGTTCCGGCAGTAAGGATGATCATGGAAGAAATTGTAAAGAGAGGTCCGGCCACAGAAGGATCAATTGCATCTGCATTGATGGTAGCTAAGAAACCAACAGACTGTGCCAGCGTAATCACAATAGTAAGCACCCTGGTGTATTGGTTTATCTTCTTACGGCCAGATTCACCTTCTTTTTGCAATTTCTGGAAATAAGGAACTGCAATGGTTAGAAGCTGTAAAACGATGGAAGCAGAGATATAAGGCATGATACCCAAAGCAAAGATGGAAGCATTTCCAAATGCTCCACCTAAAAAGGCATCTAACAAACCTAAAATTCCAGATGAATTGCCACCTAATTGATTTGGATCAATACCAGGCAAAACAACATAGGAACCTAATCTGAAAATTGCGATGAATCCTAAAGTATTTAGGATTCTAACTCGCAAATCTTCAATCGCAAAAATATTCTTAATCGTAGTAATCAGCTTCTTCATCTGTTACAGAGTCACAACCTTGCCGCCTGCTTTTTCAATTGCTTCTACCGCAGTTTGAGAGAACGCATGCGCGTGGATTTCAATAGCAGTAGTTAGTTCTCCTCTTCCAAGAACTTTGATATTGTCATTTTTAGAAGCTAAGCCGTTTTCACGCAACACAGCAAAATCAATAACAGTAGATCCTGATTTGGTAGCTAAGTTTTGAAGAACATCAAGGTTAACAGCAGTATACTCTACCCGGTTAATGTTCTTGAAACCGAATTTAGGAACACGACGCACCAAAGGCATCTGACCACCTTCAAATCCAGCTTTAGATGAATATCCAGAGCGAGATTTAGCTCCTTTATGCCCGCGGGTAGAAGTACCACCTCTACCAGAACCGGTACCACGACCGATTCTCTTCCGGTTCTTGGTAGAACCTTCAGCTGGTTTTAAATTACTTAAATTCATTTTAGACCTCTTTAATAGATACTAAATGTTGCACACGGTTAACCATACCTGCAATCTGTGGGGTCAACTCTTTTGTTACTGTCTTATTGATTTTACCAAGACCAAGCGCCTTCATGGTCTGCTTTTGTCTTTCAGGACGATCAATAATACTTTTGATCTGGGTGATTTCTACACTTGCCATAATTACCCGTTGAATACACGTTGTAAACTGATTCCGCGTTGCTGAGCAACTACCAATGGATCGCGCATTTTAGACAGAGCATCAAAAGTTGCTTTCACCACGTTGTGGGGGTTAGAAGAACCTTTTGATTTAGCTAGTACATCTCTGATTCCAGCACTGTCAAATACAGCACGCATAGCACCACCAGCAATAACGCCGGTACCAGCTGCAGCAGGTTTGATCAAAACAAATCCTCCAGAGAACTTACCCTCCATGGAATGAGGAACAGTGTGCTTGAACAAAGGAACACGCACCAGGTTTTTCTTAGCATCGTCAATACCTTTTGCAATCGCATCAGTTACCTCGTTTGCTTTACCTAAGCCATATCCAACAACCCCGTTGCCGTCACCTACAACTACAATGGCAGAAAAGCTAAATCTTCTACCACCTTTCACCACTTTAGCAACACGGTTGATAGCTACTACGCGCTCTTTCAGCTCGATTTCGCTCGCTTTTACGCTTCTGATATTTAATTTAGACATGTTCTTAGAATTTTAGACCCGCTTCGCGAGCCCCTTCTGCTAATGATTTAACACGACCATGGTACAAATAACCACCTCTGTCGAAAACAACTTCAGTAATACCTTGTGCCAAAGCTTTAGTTGCAATGTCACGGCCTACTGAAGAAGATGACTCGCTCTTGGTACCAGTGGCTCCGCCTTCATTTACAGAAGAGGA
Source organism: Rufibacter sp. JT3400010 (assembly GCF_054956755.1). Classification (NCBI taxonomy): domain Bacteria; kingdom Pseudomonadati; phylum Bacteroidota; class Cytophagia; order Cytophagales; family Hymenobacteraceae; genus Rufibacter; species Rufibacter sp. JT3400010. The sequence continues at coordinate 106,101 of NZ_JBUDXA010000006.1, forward strand.
AGAACTTGCTAATGTAACACCATTCACATCATCAATCAGCTGCGCATAAATAAACTTATTGCTTCTGAAGACAGACAGACGGGGACGCTGAGCAGTGCCAGACACCTTGTTACGGATGCTGCGACGAATTCTCAGTCTTCTTTTTGCTTTATCGAATGCCATTTTCTTTCTTATTTAGAAGCAGTTTTACCAGCTTTTCTTCTAACAACCTCACCAACGAAACGAATACCTTTGCCTTTGTAAGGCTCCACTTTACGTAACGAACGGATTTTGGCAGCAACCTGACCAATCAACTGCTTATCAATACCTTCTAAGGTAATTACAGGAGCTTTACCTTTCTCCGTTACTGCAACGGCAGAAATTTCTGGAGGTAAACCAACGTAAATGTTATGTGAATAACCAAGCGCAAGCTCTAAGTTCTGGCCTACAGTAGTGGCTTTAAAACCTACCCCTACTAATTCCAAAGAAAGTTTATAACCTGTGCTAACACCAACAACCATGTTATTGATGATAGAACGGTATAAACCATGAAGAGCTTTGTGTCTCTTTTGCTCTGTTGGACGAGTAACTGTAAGTACCCCATCCTCTATAGCAACAGTTATGTCCGTATCAACTTGTGAAGAAAGAGTTCCTTTAGGCCCTTTCACTGTAACCAGGTTATCCTGGTTAACCAACACCTCTACACCTTGTGGGAGCGTGATTGGCAGTTTTCCTATCCGCGACATTTCCTCTTAATTAATACACGTAACATAATACTTCACCACCTACATTAAGGCCTCTTGCCTCTTTGTCTGTGATAACACCTTTAGAGGTTGACAGGATGGCTACGCCATACCCATTCAACACACGTGGCATCTCATCAAGATGCACATATTTACGGAGTCCCGGCTTACTGACTCTCTCAAGCTTCACGATAGCAGACTGCTTGGTTGCTGGATCATACTTCAAGGCAATTTTAATTGTACCTTGAACTGAACTATCATCGAACTTGTAACTTTGGATATAACCCTTCTCGTATAGAACCTTGGTTAATTCCTTTTTGATATTGCTAGCCGGAATTTCAACTACACGGTGATTTGCCTTGATGGCATTCCGTAGTCTAGTTAAATAATCTGCTATCGGATCTGAATGCATTAGACTATAATTTTAGATTCCGCTCTTTTTAAGGAGCCGCAAAGATACTAATGTTTTCCTAACTATAATAATGATAGGAGTAATAATTACCAACTAGCCTTCGTTACTCCAGGAATCTTGCCGGCAGAAGCCATCTCTCTGAAAGTAACGCGAGAGATGCCAAACTTTCTCATATACCCTCTTGGACGTCCGGTTAATTTGCATCTGTTGTGCAACCGAACTGGAGAAGCATCTTTTGGCAACTTATCTAGAGCTTCATAATCGCCAGCAGCTTTTAACTGAGCTCTCTTAGTTGCAAACTTAGCAACTAATTTTTGTCTCTTAAGCTCTCTTGCTTTCGCTGATTCTTTAGCCATTTTCTTATTTCTTTAAATTTGCGAATGGTAAACCAAAGCCTTTCAATAACTCAAGGCTTTCTTCGTCTGTAGAAGCAGTGGTAACAAAAGTGATGTCCATACCAGCGATAGACTTGATTTTATCAATGCTGATCTCAGGGAAAATGATTTGCTCTTTAACCCCTAATGTATAGTTACCACGTCCGTCAAAACCTTTGTCACTGATACCTTTGAAGTCACGTACCCTTGGAAGAGCGATTGTTACCAAACGATCCAGGAACTCGTACATTCTCTCACCACGCAAAGTCACACGGGCACCAATCGGCATACCTTCTCTCAACTTGAAGTTAGAGATAGAGTTCTTCGCTTTGGTTTGTACTGCTTTCTGACCAGCAATGATAGTTAATTCATCAACTCCAATGTCAACCAGTTTCTTATCTGCCACGGCATTACCAATACCTCTGTTAATGCTGATTTTGGTAATCTTAGGTACTTGCATTATGCTCTTGTATTGAAATTTCTCTTTCAATGCAGGCACAATTTCCTTTGAATATTTATCTTTTAGTCTAGCTGCCATGTTAGATTAAGTTTCCAGTTTTTTTGGAATAACGTTGAAGCTTACCATCATCGTTCAGCTTCTTTCCTGTTCTAGTGGCAACATTTGTAGCTGGTTCTACCAACATCACATTGCTTGCGTGAATAGGAGCTTCCAACTTAACAATACCACCGTTAGGGTTTTTAGCGCTTGGCTTTTGGTGCTTAGATACCAGGTTCAAACCTTCCACAACCACTTTTTGCTTATCAGTAAGCACAGAAGTAACTGTTCCTGTTTTGCCTTTATCATCACCAGCGATCACTTTTACAGTGTCGCCTTTCTTCACATGAAGTTTATGCTTTGACATCTTGTTTTCTCTTCTCGTGTTTAAATTACTTCAGGAGCCAAAGAAACAATTTTCATAAACTGTCTTTCACGTAACTCACGGGCAACTGGCCCAAAGATACGAGTACCACGTGGCTCATCGTTGTTGTTCAATAACACTGCTGCGTTATCATCAAAACGAATATAAGATCCATCCTTACGACGAACCTCTTTCTTGGTGCGAACAATCACAGCTTTGTGAACAGTTCCCTTTTTTACGTTTCCTGAGGAAAGAGCAGATTTTACGGTAACAACAATTTTATCACCAACAGAGGCGTATTTTTTTCCTGTTCCACCCAGTACCCGGATGCACAGAACCTCTTTTGCTCCGCTGTTATCAGCAACAGTAAGTCTCGATTCTTGTTGTATCATTTTATTTAGCTCTTTCTACGATTTCAACTAAGCGCCAATTTTTATTCTTGCTCAATGGTCTTGTTTCCATGATGCGTACAGTATCACCAATACCACACTCATTGTTCTCATCATGGGCCATGAACTTCTTGGATTTGGAAACAAATTTCCCATAGATGGGGTGTTTCACTTTGCTTTCCACAATAACAGTGATGGACTTGTCCATCTTGTTACTTACCACGCGTCCAGTTTTTTCTTTTCTTAGATTTCTCGTCTCCATGGTTTTCTATTTTAGCCATTGAGCTCTAGAGAGCGCAGTTGCGTTTCTAGTCTGGCGATGGTTTTTCTTGTGATCTTAATTCTGGATGGATTCTCAAGCGGAGAAATAGCATGAGCAAACTTCAAGTTTACTAAGTTGTTTCTCTCGGTTGAAAGTTGCTCTTTCACTTCATTAAGTGAAAGAGCTTTAATTTCTGACTGTTTCATGACTATTTCTCAACGTAATCTCTACGTACTACAAACTTAGTTCTCACTGGAAGCTTTTGAGCAGCCAGTCGTAAAGACTCTTGAGCTACTTCTAGCGTCACTCCATCAGATTCAAACATGATGGTACCTGGTTTTACTACGGCTACCCAGTACTCTGGAGATCCTTTACCCTTACCCATCCGAACCTCTGCAGGCTTTTTGGTGATAGGCTTATCAGGGAAAATACGAATCCATACTTGGCCTTCCCGTTTCATGGCACGCGTCATAGCGATACGTGCAGCTTCAATTTGACGGGCAGTGATCCAAGAGGCTTCTAATGATTTGATGGCGAAAGAACCAAAGGAGATTGTGCTTCCTCTGTGCGCAAGACCGGTTACCCGACCTTTCTGCATCTTTCTATATTTGGTCCGTTTTGGCTGTAACATTTCTTAAATTCCTAAAAATTGAACAACTACTTGCGTTTTGGTCTATTGTCACCACCACGCTTCTGGTTGGCATCTGCAGGACGCTTGTTGCGGTTGTTGTCTCTGCGATCACCACGGTCATTACCTCTCTCGCCTCTTTCGTTGCGAGGACCGGCAGATTGACCACCACTTTGTTGACCAGCGTTAGGAGATAAGTCACGCTTACCGAATACTTCTCCTTTGAAGATCCACACTTTGATACCCAGTTTACCGTACACGGTTTGGGCTTCTGATAAGGCATAGTCAATATCAGCACGCAAAGTATGCAAAGGAGTACGTCCTTCTTTATAGTGCTCAGTACGGGCCATCTCGGCACCGCCTAAACGACCAGATACCTGAATCTTGATACCTTCAGCACCTACTCTGATGGCAGAAGCAATTGCTTGTTTCATAGCTCTTCTGAAAGAGATACGGGCTTGCAATTGTTGGGCAACTGATTCACCTACCAATTTGGCATCCAGTTCTGGACGCTTGATTTCAAAGATGTTGATCTGAACATCTTTGCTGGTGATTTTCTTCAGCTCTTCTTTGATTTTATCAACCTCTTGGCCACCTTTTCCAATTACCACGCCTGGACGGGCAGTGTTGATGGTAATGGTGATTCTCTTAAGAGTTCTTTCGATGATGATTTTGGAAATACCTCCTTTTGGAATACGGGCAAGGATGTATTTACGGATCTTCTCGTCTTCGATCAGTTTATCAGCGAAATCTTTTCCTCCGAACCAATTAGAGTCCCAGCCTTTAACAATACCTAGTCTTAGGCCTACTGGATTAACTTTTTGTCCCATTTTAACTATTTGGATTCGTTAGAGGTAGATGTTTCAACTGTCTCCACTTCCACTTTAGAATCAATCACAAGTGTTACGTGGTTAGATCTCTTTCTGATTCTGTGGCCACGACCCTGAGGAGCAGGACGCAAGCGCTTCAGCATCTTTCCTTCATCTACTCTAATCTCTTTAATATATAGATTAGCATCTTCAATGCGAGCATCTTCGTTAGCTGCTTGCCAGTTAGATAAAGCAGATAAAAGAAGTTTCTCCAATTTAGGAGCGCCGGCATTTGCTGTAAATTTTAATAAACCTAATGCCTGGGTAACTCTTTTACCGCGGATCAAGTTCGCTACCAGTCTCATCTTACGCGGTGAGCTTGGTACATTGTTTAATTTAGCTACCGCTTCCATTATCTTTTACCTTTATCTTTCTTAGCAATATGGCCTCTGAAGTTTCTGGTAGGTGCAAATTCACCTAACTTGTGACCAACCATGTTTTCTGTTACATACACAGGAATGAATTTATTCCCGTTGTGTACTGCAAACGTATGACCAACGAAATCTGGAGAGATCATGGAACGACGTGACCAGGTTTTGATCACTGCCTTTTTCCCAGACTCATCCATTGTCTGTACTTTTCTATCGAGCCTGTAGTCAATATAAGGCCCTTTTTTTAATGATCTTGCCATTACTTATTTCTTCCTTCTATTAACAATCAGGTTCTCAGAGAATTTATTTTTGTTTCTGGTCTTCTTACCTTTTGAGTACAGACCTTTACGTGATCTTGGGTGACCACCTGATGATTTACCTTCACCACCACCCATTGGGTGATCTACAGGGTTCATGGCAACACCTCTTACTCTTGGTCTGATACCCATCCATCTGCTACGTCCAGCTTTTCCAAGCTTCACGTTCATGTGGTCAGCGTTAGAAACAGTACCTACGGTAGCCATACAGTTTACCAGTACCATTCTCATTTCGCCGGAAGGTAATTTCAACGTAGCGTAACGGCCTTCGCGGGCTACTAGCTGTGCATAAGAACCTGCACTTCTAGCTAGTACCGCTCCTTGGCCAGGAGCTAATTCAATGTTGTGAACGATTGTACCTAGTGGAATATCAGTCATTGGCAGAGCGTTACCCACTTCTGGCGCTACACCTGGTCCTGATACTACAGTAGAATCTACAGCCAAGCCTGCAGGAGCAATGATGTAAGCTTTCTCTCCATCTGCGTAGTACAACAAGGCTATGCGTGCTGTTCTATTTGGATCGTACTCAATCGCTTTTACTGTTGCAGGAACTCCGTATTTCGTTCTTTTAAAGTCGATGATACGGAACTTTTGCTTATGCCCACCGCCGGTATAGCGCATGGTCATTCTTCCTGAATCGTTGCGTCCACCAGATTTTTTCTTGGATGCCAACAAAGATTTCTCAGGCTCGCTCTTCGTGATTTCAGTGAAGGCAGGCGCTACTCTAAATCTTTGACCTGGTGTTGTCGGTCTTAGTTTTCTTAATGCCATTCTTGTAGTTGCTTATATTCCGCTATAGAAATCGATTACTTCCCCTGCTTTCAAAGTAACAATCGCCTTCTTAGAGGATACTGTGCGTCCGGTTACAACACCAGACTTGGTGTTACGAGACTTCAATTTTCCTTGGGTTCTCATGGTAGAGATTTTCTCTACTGTTACACCGTAACGTGACTGGATCGCTTTTTTGATCTCAATCTTATTTGCTTTTCTATCAACTTCAAAAGCGTATTTACCTACTTCATTCAAAGCAGTCAGCTTTTCAGTTAATAATGGTCTTTTCAGGATACTCATTATTTCGCTGTGTATATTTCTTCAAAAACAGAAAGAGATTCCTCTAAACAAACTACTTTGTCTGCGTTTAACAAGTCATATGTTGTCAAAGCACCCGGAGTCGCAACTTTTACCTTTGGCAAGTTTCTGCTAGACAGAACTACATTGGTATCAGCTTCTTTGGTAACCACTAATGTTTTTCTCTCACCTACTTTCAGGCTCTGTAGAATAGCAGCGAAGCTCTTTGTTTTTGGAGTATCAATGGTGATGTTATCTACTAACACCAGACGCTCATCTTTTGCCAATTGAGAAAGAGCTGACAATCTTGCTAAAGACTTCAGTTTCTTGTTCAATTTGAAGCTATAGTTTCTTGGTTTCGGTCCAAATACACGACCACCGCCTACGAATACTGGTGATTTCAAAGAGCCAGCTCTTGCTCCACCTGTTCCTTTTTGACGTTTGATCTTTTTAGTTGAACCAGCTACCTCGGCACGCTCTTTTGATTTGTGGGTACCTTGGCGTTGGTTAGCCAGGTATTGCTTTACATCAAGATACATCGCGTGCTCGTTTGGCTCAACGCCGAACACCGATTCTGGAAGGGTTACTTTCCTTCCGGTATCTTCCCCTTTACTATTGAAAACTGATAGCTCCATCTTATTTCTCAACTACAATAAATGAATTTTTAGCGCCTGGGATAGAACCGCTAACTACAAGTAAATTTTGCTCTGGCATTACGCGCAGGATGCGAAGGTTTTGAACCTTAACGCGATCTCCACCCATTCTACCCGCCATACGCATTCCTTTGAATACTCTGGATGGCCATGAGCAGGCTCCAATTGAACCGGGGTGTCTTGCTCTATTGTGCTGACCGTGGGTCTGGCCACCAACACCAGCAAAGTTGTAGCGTTTTACGACCCCTTGGAAACCTTTACCTTTTGAAGTGCCAACTACGTCTACGAATTCGCCTTCTTCAAAAAGTTTCACATCTACTTCATCTCCTAGTGAGAAAGAAGCGACATCTTCTAGTCTAAACTCAACCAGCTTTTTCTTAGCAGTTGTGTTCGCTTTAGCGAAGTGTCCGGCAAGCGCCTTGCTTACTCTTTTAACCTTTTTCTCTCCGTACCCAAGCTGAACAGCTGTGTAGCCATCAGTTTCCTGCGTCTTAACCTGAGTTACTACGCATGGTCCTGCTTGAATCAAAGTACAGGCCACGCTCTTCCCTTCAGGAGTGAAGAGGCTTGTCATTCCGATTTTCTTACCGATAATTCCAGGCATTCTACTTTTTTATTTAAACAATTAATATTATTCCCGTAATAGGGTCTATTTTCGGGAGTGCAAAGTTCTATATTTATTTTTTATTTTACAAGCTATCCTAAATTATTTGTTTTCAGCTAGTAATGTATTTCCAACATTGTGCTTGCTCTCCTGAATTCAGGAGTAGTTGCTTAACTCTCAAGTTCTTCAGATAATTCCAATCCTCTTCTGTTTTGCTGCTTATTTCTCCATAACTGCTTAAAAACGGATCTTTGCTCCTTTCTCCTAGACCAATCCCTATTGTTAGTCTTTATGATTTCTGATTTAGGTGCTTTTTCGTCAAAACAGATGGAAAACAATCTTATCAAGTAGAGGCACAAAAAAAGGGAGAGGTTACCCTCTCCCTTTCATCAGGAATGCTGCTTATCAAACTTTGATTTCAACATCAACGCCGCTAGGTAATTCCAGCTTCATCAACGCGTCTACTGTCTTAGAAGAAGTTGAGTAGATATCTACTAATCTCTTGTAAGTGCAAAGTTGGAATTGCTCTCTTGCTTTTTTGTTCACGTGTGGTGAACGCAAAACAGTGAAGATATCTTTTTCAGTAGGCAAAGGAATAGGACCACTTACGATCGCACCAGTTGCTTTTACCGCTTTCACGATTTTCTCTGATGATTTATCTACCAGATTGTGATCGTAAGATTTCAGTTTGATTCTGATCTTTTGATTCATTCTATTTCAACTATTTCGAAGTCCCTTTAATTTTTGCAATGATCCCATCTGCCAAGTTCTGCGGCACTTGCTCGTAGTGAGAGAAAGTAAGTGAAGCAGTTGCTCTTCCTGAAGTGATGGTACGTAAATCTGTTACGTAACCAAACAGTTCAGATAAAGGAACATCAGCTTTCACTACAGTAGATGTACCTTTGGTATCCATCCCTTTCATGATTCCTCTCCTTCTGTTCAAGTCACCTGTAACAGGACCGGTGTACTCATCTGGGGTTACCACGTCTACAGCCATGATTGGCTCAAGAAGTTTAGGGGCACACTGCTTACCAGCTTCTTTGAAACCGTTACGAGCTGCTAATTCAAATGACAAGGCATCAGAGTCAACGTCGTGGAAAGAACCGTGGAATAAGCGTACTTTCATGGAATCTACCGGGAAACCGGCCAGGATACCATTTTTCATTGCTTCTTCGAAACCTTTCTGCACAGGCGGAATGAATTCTCTTGGGATCACACCACCTACAATGGCGTTCTCAAACTCAAGACCTGTTTTACCATCTTCCCGTGGGCCCATGGTGAACACAATGTCTGCGAATTTACCACGACCACCTGACTGCTTCTTGTAAACCTCACGGTGCTCAATTGCCTTGGTGATGGTCTCTTTGTAAGCAACCTGAGGAGCACCTTGGTTCAACTCAACCTTGAACTCACGCTTCATCCTGTCAATGATGATCTCTAAGTGAAGCTCACCCATACCTCTCAAGATAGTCTGACCAGTTTCCTCGTCAGTGTTCACTTGAAGAGTTGGATCTTCTTCTACGAGCTTCGCGATAGCCATACCCATCTTATCTGAGTCAGCCTGAGTTTTAGGCTCAATCGCATACCCGATTACTGGCTCTGGGAAGTCCATGGACTCCAACACGATCTTCGCGTTTTGGTCGCAAAGCGTGTCACCAGTTTTTATGTCTTTGAAGCCTACTACCGCCCCAATGTCACCAGCGCCCAGTCTTTCAATCTGGTTCTGCTTGTTGGCGTGCATCTGGAAGATACGGGAAATACGCTCTTTGTTATTTGAACGCGTGTTGTAAACGTAAGAACCTGATTCAAGCACACCTGAATAAGCACGTACGAAGCACAAACGTCCTACATAAGGGTCAGTAGCGATTTTAAAGGCCAGACCAGCGAAAGGCTCGCTTTCACTCGGTTTACGGGCTACTTCGGCTCCAGTATCTGGGTTGGTACCAATGATGCTTTCTTTATCTACTGGAGATGGGCAAAGCGCCATCACGTAGTCAAGCATGGTTTGTACCCCTTTGTTTTTGAAAGAAGAACCGCAAAGCATTGGCACGATGGCCATATCAATAGTTGCTTTACGAAGCGCGTTCATGATTTCTTCTTCGGTGATGGTTTCAGGATCATCGAAGTATTTCTCCATCAGAGACTCATCGTAGTCTGCTACTGCTTCCAGTAACTTCTCACGGTACTCAGTGGCTTCCTCCAGCATATCGTCTGGAATTGGAACTTCTCTAAAGGTCATCCCTTTGTCGTGCTCATTCCACTCAATACCTCTGAAGTTTACCAAGTCAACCACACCTTTGAAGTCATCTTCAGCACCAATTGGTAACTGAAGTGCTACGGCGTTGCTGCCCAGCATTTCTTTCACTTGCTTACAAACAGCAAGGAAGTCAGCGCCTGAACGGTCCATTTTGTTAACGAAACCAATACGGGCTACTTTGTAGTTATCTGCAAGTCTCCAGTTAGTCTCAGATTGCGGCTCTACACCGTCAACTGCGCTAAACAAGAAAACCAAACCATCCAACACACGCAGGGAACGGTTTACCTCAACGGTAAAGTCAACGTGACCGGGCGTATCAATGATGTTGATGTGGTATTTGTCACCTCTGTACTCCCAGTTTACAGTAGTAGCAGCAGAGGTAATGGTTATACCTCTTTCCTGCTCCTGCTCCATCCAGTCCATGGTGGCAGCTCCATCGTGTACCTCTCCTATTTTGTGGCTAACCCCAGCATAGTAAAGAATACGCTCTGTAGTTGTGGTCTTACCGGCATCAATGTGCGCGGCAATACCTATGTTTCTGGTAAATTTTAAGTCTCTAGCCATTCTTAGAATCTGAAATGCGAGAATGCTTTGTTAGCTTCCGCCATTCTGTGAGTATCATCTTTCTTCTTCACAGCAGCACCTTCTCCTTTGGCGGCGGCGATAATCTCACCAGCCAATTTATCCATCATGGTCTTCTCACCTCTTTTACGAGCGTAAGAGATCATCCATTTGATACCAAGAGAAATCTTTCTATCCGGACGCACCTCAGTAGGTACCTGGAAAGTAGCACCACCTACACGGCGGGATTTTACCTCTACACCTGGCATGATGTTGTTCAATGCTTTTTTCCAGGTATCTAACCCGTTCTCTTTAGTTCTTTTCTCAACTAAATCGCAAGCATCGTAGAAAATCTTGTATGCCACACTCTTTTTACCGTCTACCATCAGGTAGTTTACAAAACGGGTAACCAGAGTTTCTTTGTATTTTGGATCAGGAAGAAGAATTCTCTTCTTTGGTTTCGCTTTTCTCATTGTCTTAACTCAATTATTTTTTCTTACCGCCTTTTCCTGCAGCTGCTGCTGGCTGACCTGGTTTAGGACGTTTTGCTCCGTATTTAGAACGGGACTGTAGACGACCGTTTACACCAGCAGTGTCCAACGCACCACGGATAATGTGGTATCTTACACCTGGTAAGTCTTTCACACGACCACCTCTGATCAACACAATAGAGTGTTCCTGGAGGTTGTGGCCTTCACCTGGGATGTAGGCATTGACTTCTTTGCCGTTTGTCAAACGCACACGAGCCACTTTTCTCATTGCTGAGTTTGGCTTCTTAGGTGTGGTTGTGTAAACGCGTGTGCACACGCCACGTCTCTGCGGGCATGAGTCAAGAGCTGGAGACTTAGACTTTGATGTTAGCGCTTCTCTTCCCTTTCTTACTAATTGTTGTATAGTAGGCATTTACTAACTTTTTAAACTGATTTCTCTCTTCAAAAAATGGTTTGCAAAGGTATAAAATTCGCTTTGCAAATTCAAAGTTTTAATTCATTAATTATTAATGGCTTAGGCTTCGCCAATTGTTCCCCCAAAATTGAGCGGAAAGCTTGGGGCTTCCGGCGTTTGCTTGATAGCCCCAAAACTTTGCTCATACTTTAGGATGTTTTCCTCCAAAGCAGCCAAGAAACGCTTGGCGTGCTCTGGAGTAATCACCACTCTTGACTTTACTTTCGCCTTTGGAATCCCGGGCATCAATCTGATGAAGTCAATCACGAATTCACTGTGAGAATGTGCGATCATGGCAAGATTTGCATACTCGCCCTCGGCAATTTCCTCTGTCAACTCAATGTTGATCTGTCCTGGTTGTTCTGCGGCGGCCATCTTATTTCTCTTGCAATTCGCCCTGCTTGGCCGCTTTTACTCCTGATTGTCTGCTGCTGGTAAGAGCTTCGTACTCTTCTTTGGAGCCAACAATTATTTTTGAGTACTCGCGCAAGCCGGTACCTGCCGGGATCAAGTGACCTACAATTACGTTCTCTTTCAAGCCCAGTAATTCGTCTGCTTTTCCTTTGATGGCGGCTTCGCTCAACACCTTGGTAGTTTCCTGGAAGGAAGCTGCCGAGATAAAGCTTTGCGTACCCAAAGAAGCTTGGGTGATACCCTGCAAGGTTGGTCTTGATACAGCCGGCTGTGCATCACGCACGGTTACGATCCGTAAGTCACGCCGTTTCAAGCTGGAGTTCTCATCCCGTAGACGACGCGCCGTCACAATCATACCTGGTTTCATGGCGGTTGAGTCACCTGCATCCTCCACTACTTTCATGTCAATGATCATGTCGTTCTCTTCCATGAACGTTACTTTGTCAACCGTCTGGTTTTCCAGGAAGCTGGTATCACCTGGATCAATCACGTTCACTTTCTGCATCATCTGACGAACCACCACTTCAATGTGCTTGTCATTGATCTTCACCCCTTGCAGACGGTATACTTCCTGAATCTCGTTCACTAAGTATTCCTGCACGGCGCCAGGTCCCTGAATGTTCAGGATATCGTTCGGCGTGATAGCCCCGTCTGACAACGGAACACCGGCACGCACAAAGTCATTGTCCTGAACCAGGATGTGCTTGGAAAGAGGCACCATGTACTTCTTCCGTACGCCATCTTTAGACTCAATGTAGATCTCACGGTTACCGCGTTTCACGCCACCATAAGTTACTACACCGTCAATCTCACTCACTACCGCTGGGTTAGACGGGTTACGGGCCTCAAAGAGCTCGGTAACACGTGGCAGACCACCTGTGATGTCACGGGTTTTACCAATAGCACGTGGGATCTTAGAGATAATCTGACCTGCTTTGATTCTTTGTCCGTCTTCCACGGCTAAGTGAGCTCCTACCGGAATGTTGTAGGTCTTCGGCTCACCATTGACTGGGTTGATGACAATGGCAGGGTTCTTCGTCTTATCCTTGGTTTCAATGATCACTTTCTCACGGTGACCGGTTTGCTCATCTGACTCCTCCCGGAAAGTGATACCTTCCACAATGGATTCGTACGCGATGGTACCGTCAAACTCAGAAAGAATAACCGCGTTGTATGGATCCCAGTTACACAGCTCGTCTCCTTTGGTAACGGTTTGTCCTTCGTTTACTAACAAGAAAGAACCGTAAGGCACGTGGTTGCTGATGAGCAGTTTGCCAGTGTTTGGCTCTACTATTCTCACCTCACCAGAACGACCCATTACTACTTTCACAGGCTCGCCATCGGCGGTAGCTGTTTCAATAGTACGTACGTCTTCAAACTCGATTACCCCGTTGAACTTGGCACGTATGGCTGCATCTACCGCAATGTTAGACGCCGTACCACCCACGTGGAAAGTACGAAGTGTCAACTGAGTACCTGGCTCACCAATGGACTGAGCAGCGATAACCCCAACGGCTTCCCCTTTCTGCACCATACGGCCAGTTGAAAGGTTACGTCCGTAGCATTTCGCACAGATACCGCGCTTAGTCTCACACGTCAATACAGAACGGATCTCTACGCTTTCAATAGCCGAATTCTCTATGATTTTGGCTACTTCTTCAGTAATCTCGTTTCCAGACTCGTGAATCAGTTCTCCAGTGATCGGATCAATGATGTCATGCACGTTCACACGACCCAGGATACGCTCAGACAGAGACTCCACAATATCTTCGTTGTCTTTCAGGGCGCTCACTTCCAGACCACGTAACGTACCGCAGTCTGACTCGTTTACGATCACATCTTGGGAGACGTCCACTAAACGACGAGTCAGGTAACCCGCATCCGCCGTTTTCAAGGCTGTATCCGCAAGACCTTTACGAGCACCGTGGGTAGAGATGAAGTACTCAATTACATCCAGACCTTCTTTGAAGTTAGATAGAATTGGGTTTTCAATGATCTCCCCTACTGAGCCTTGCAAAGATTTCTGTGGTTTCGCCATCAGACCCCGCATACCACCTAACTGACGGATCTGCTCTCTGGAACCACGGGCTCCGGAGTGCATCATCATGAAGATGGAGTTGAAACCTTGGTCATCTTTCTCAAGACGGCTCATCAGAGTTTCGGTGATCTGGTTGTTAATACGCGTCCAGATATCAATTACCTGGTTGTAACGCTCGTTGTCTGTGATAAGACCCATAGAGTAGTTTGCCCAAACAGCATCTACATCTTTTTTGGCCTCTTCCACCAAGATATCTTTCTCTTTCGGGATCACGATGTCACCCAAGCCCATGGACAGACCGCCTTTGTAAGCAGACTGGAAGCCCAAGGTTTTGATATCATCCAAGAACTGAGCAGTTCTCGCCATACCGGTTACTTTGAACACGCGGGAGATAATCTGCTGCAATTTCTTTTTAGACAGAAGTTCGTCTACGTAACCCACTTCCTCTGGCACGAACTGGTTGAAAAGTACTCTACCAGCAACGGTCTCAATGAGCTTCGTTACCAATTGGTTATTCTCATCCAATATTTTCACCCGCACCTTAATGTAAGCATGCTTGGAAAGCTGGCCTTCATTGATGGCGATGATTACTTCTTCCGCGGAGTAGAAAGACATGCCTTCCCCTTGAATTTTCTCATTCTCAGTGGAGCGCTTGCCTTTGGTTACATAGTATAAGCCCAACACCATGTCCTGAGAAGGTACCGCAATTGGAGCACCGTTGGCAGGGTTCAGGATGTTGTGCGAAGCCAACATTAACATAGAGGCTTCCAGGATTGCGGCCGGTCCTAGTGGAACGTGTACCGCCATCTGGTCACCGTCAAAGTCGGCGTTGAATGCTGTGGTTACTAATGGGTGCAACTGGATTGCTTTTCCTTCGATCAGCTTCGGCTGGAAGGCCTGAATACCTAATCTGTGGAGTGTAGGAGCACGGTTCAACAGAACTGGGTGTCCTTTCAGAACGTTTTCCAAAATATCCCATACAACTGGGTCTTTTCTGTCTACGATTTTCTTCGCAGATTTTACCGTCTTTACAATACCGCGCTCAATAAGCTTACGGATAATGAACGGTTTGAAAAGCTCAGCCGCCATGTTCTTAGGCAGACCGCACTCGTGTAGTTTCAACTCTGGACCTACCACGATTACAGAACGACCAGAGTAGTCCACACGCTTACCAAGTAAGTTCTGACGGAAACGTCCTTGCTTACCTTTCAGCATGTCAGAAAGTGACTTCAGAGCACGGTTACCTTCTGCCCGAACCGCGTTCACTTTACGTGAGTTGTCGAACAGGGAATCCACTGCCTCCTGAAGCATACGCTTCTCATTCCGTAGGATTACCTCTGGTGCTTTGATCTCGATGAGACGCTTCAGACGGTTGTTACGGATGATAACGCGACGGTATAAGTCGTTCAAGTCAGACGTAGCAAAACGACCGCCATCCAACGGAACCAATGGGCGTAATTCTGGTGGAATTACAGGCACCATGCGGATTACCATCCACTCAGGCTTGTTCTCAATTCTGGTTGCGGCATCACGGAAAGCCTCTACTACACGTAGACGCTTCAACGCTTCTGCTTTCCGCTGCTGAGAAGTCTCGTGGGCAGCAGAATAACGCAGGTCATAGGAAAGGTCATCCAGGTTGATGCGCTCCAAAAGCATTTGAAGAGCTTCAGCTCCCATCTTCGCGATGAACTTGTTTGGATCATGGTTGTCCAACATTTGGTTCTCGCGTGGCAGCTTGTCAATCATGTCCAGGTACTCATCTTCGGTTAAGAAGTCCAGCATGTTTACGCCGTCCTCGCCCAAGATACCTGGCTGGATTACTACGTACCGCTCATAATAGATGATCTGATCAAGCTTCTTGGTTGGTAAGCCCAGCAGATAACCAATTTTGTTTGGCAGTGACTTGAAGTACCAGATGTGTGCTACCGGTACCACCAGTTCAATATGGCCCATGCGCTCACGACGCACTTTCTTCTCAGTTACTTCTACCCCGCAACGGTCACAGATAATCCCTTTGTAACGGATTCTCTTGTATTTACCGCAGTGGCACTCCCAGTCCTTCACTGGCCCGAAGATCCGCTCGCAGAACAAACCACCCATTTCTGGCTTGTAGGTTCTGTAGTTGATGGTTTCAGGCTTAGTCACCTCTCCGTTTGATCTTTCCAGAATTGATTCTGGAGAAGCCAACGAGATGGTCACTTTAGAGAAGTCTTGGATTAATTTTTTATTTCTTGCTAACGCCATGTTATGTGTTGCTAGATATGTAAATTTCCTTTTTACTAAATGGCCCTACTAACGCTGAAAAGGGAGAATTCAAGACGAGGCGTTTTGCGCCCCCTTTCCTGAAATCTCCTCTAAAACAGCTTATTAGTCCAGCGTAATCTCCAAGGCCAAGCCTCTGAGCTCGTGAATTAACACGTTGAATGACTCAGGGATATTTGGCTTCGGCAACACGTCACCTTTCACGATGGCTTCGTATGCTTTCGCACGACCGATCACGTCATCAGACTTCACAGTCAGGATTTCCTGCAGTACGTTAGCGGCACCGAAGGCCTCTAACGCCCACACCTCCATCTCACCGAAACGCTGACCACCAAATTGGGCTTTACCACCCAATGGCTGCTGCGTGATCAATGAGTATGGTCCGATAGAACGAGCGTGCATTTTATCGTCAACCAAGTGACCCAGTTTCAGCATGTAAATCACACCTACGGTTACTGGTTGGTCAAAACGATCACCACTCAAACCATCAAACAGGTAAGAACGTCCGAATTTAGGTAAACCAGCTTCAGCCAATTCTGCAGATACTTGTTCTTCAGTAGCACCGTCAAAGATTGGCGTCGCATATGTACGGCCCAACTTCAATCCAGCCCAGCCAAGAACGGTCTCGTAGATCTGACCGATGTTCATCCTGGATGGTACCCCAAGTGGGTTCAACACGATGTCCATTGGTGTTCCGTCTTCCAGGAACGGCATATCTTCCTCACGTACGATACGAGCTACTACCCCTTTGTTACCGTGACGGCCTGCCATCTTATCACCCACTTTCAGCTTACGCTTCTTCGCGATGTATACTTTGGCCAACTGCACGATACCAGCAGGTAACTCATCTCCTACCTCCAGGGTGAAGCGGTCGCGTTTGAAGCGGGCAGAGATCATGTTACGGCGTTTGGTGTAGTTTTTCACCAGTTCCAGCAACATTTTGTTTGTCTGCTCGTCTGCGGTCCATCCTTCTAAGATCAAGTCCTTGAACATGTTCACCTCTTCCGGAACAGCGTAGTTGCTTTCATCCTTGTAAGGGTTCTTGTCAGGGAAAAGTGCCTCAGAGATGTTCTTCTTACCGAACTTCGCTCCTTTGGTCAGGATTTCGTCGCCGAAACGGTGACGTACCCCTTGGCTTGTCTTGCCTTCCAGTAAAGACACCAGTTTCTCGATCATCACGCCTTTCACGGCTTTCAGTTCGCTGTTGTATTTTGCCTTCAGGTCTTCTACTTCTTTCTTCGCTTTGGCGCGAAGGTTTTTATCTTTCTTAGGACGAGAGAATAACTTCGTCTCGATCACCACCCCATTTAAAGATGGCGGCGCTTTCAAGGAAGCATCCTTCACATCACCGGCTTTGTCCCCGAAGATGGCCCGAAGAAGTTTCTCCTCAGGAGTTGGGTCCGTCTCCCCTTTCGGAGTGATTTTACCAATCAGGATATCACCTTCTTTTACTTCGGCTCCGATACGGATGATACCATTCTCATCCAGGTTACGAACGGCTTCTTCGCTCACGTTCGGGATCTCAGAGGTTAATTCTTCTTCCCCACGTTTCGTTTCGCGAACTTCAAGCTCAAACTCTTCAATGTGGATAGAGGTGAACACGTCATCTCTCACTACACGCTCAGAGATTACAATCGCATCCTCAAAGTTGTATCCTTGCCAAGGCATGAACGCTACCTGCAGGTTTCTACCTAAGGCAAGTTCTCCCTGGTTGGTGGCATATCCTTCGCACAGTGGCTGACCTTTCGCAACGCGCTCGTTCTTTTTAACAAGGGGAGTCAGGTTGATACAGGTGTCCTGGTTGGTACGGCGGAATTTGATGAGGTCATACGTCACATACTCAGCGTCAAAGCTTACCAGTTTCTGCTCCTCAGAGAGGTCATAACGGATGATGATCTTATCTGCATCCACGAAGTGCACGTAACCGTCGCCTTCTGCTCTCACCAACGCTCTTGAGTCAAGGGCGGCTCTCAGTTCCAGACCGGTACCAACAATAGGAGCTTGTGGCTTCACTAATGGTACAGCCTGGCGCTGCATGTTAGATCCCATCAAGGCACGGTTCGCATCATCGTGCTCCAGGAACGGAATCAATGATGCAGCCACTGATACAATCTGGTTAGGGGCAACGTCCATGTAGGTATAGCGTTCTGGCTCTACTACCGGGAAATCACCTTCAAAACGGCCTTTTACTTTATCATTAATGAAGTTACCGTTATCATCTATAATGGCGTTTGCCTGGGCAATGTGGTGGGTATCTTCTTCCTCTGCCGTCAGGTACTTCACTTCATGGGTAATATCTACTTTTCCTTCTACCACGTTGCGGTAAGGAGTTTCAATGAAGCCCATGCTGTTCACGCGTGCGTGCACACATAGTGAAGAAATCAGACCGATGTTTGGTCCCTCTGGCGTTTCAATGGTACAAAGACGACCGTAGTGGGTATAGTGAACGTCACGTACCTCGAAACCAGCGCGCTCACGGGAAAGACCTCCTGGCCCTAGTGCAGACACACGCCGTTTGTGCGTGATTTCTGCCAGCGGGTTGGTCTGGTCCATGAACTGAGACAACTGGTTTGTTCCGAAGAACGAGTTGATAACGGAAGAAAGCGTACGCGCGTTGATCAAGTCAACCGGTTTGAATTCTTCATTATCGCGCACGTTCATCCGCTCTTTGATAGTTCTGGCCATACGGGCAAGACCTACACCAAATTGCGCATATAGCTGCTCACCAACCGTTCTAACGCGGCGGTTACTTAAGTGGTCAATATCATCAACAACGGCTCTTGAGTTGATCAAACCAATCAGGTATTTCACAATCAGGACGATGTCCTCATTGGTCAATACTTTGGCATCCCAGTTTTTATCAAGACCTAGTTTCTTGTTGATTCTGTAACGTCCTACATCACCTAGATCGTAGCGCTTATCACTGAAGAACAACTTCTGAATAATGTCACGGGCAGTCTCCACGTCTGGTGCTTCGGTATTACGTAACTGACGATAGATCTGCTCAACGGCTTCCTGCTCGGAGTTTGAGTTATCTTTCTGCAGGGTGTTATAGATGATGTTGTAATCCGCTATGTTTACGTTCTCACGGTGCAGGATAATAGATTTCACGCCTGAATCAATGATCACGTCTAAGTCATCTTCGGTTACTTCAGAGTCACGCTCTAACAGAACCTCGTTACGATCAATTGATACTACTTCACCAGTATCTTCATCCACGAAGTCTTCTGTCCAGGTGCGGAGAACCCGTGCCGCCAGCTTTCTGCCAACAACACCTTTCAAGGTTTTCTTATCGGCCTTTACTTCTTCAGACAAACCGAACAGATCCAGGATGTCTTTATCCGTTCCGTAGCCAATAGCACGCAACAAAGTTGTTACCGGGAATTTCTTCTTACGGTCAATGTACGCGTACATCACGTTGTTCACGTCTGTCGCGAATTCAATCCAAGACCCTTTGAAAGGGATAATTCTGGCAGAATATAATTTAGTACCATTGGTGTGCTTGCTTTGGGCAAAGAACACCCCTGGTGAACGGTGCAACTGCGATACAATCACGCGCTCAGCGCCATTGATCACAAATGAACCTTTCTCAGTCATATAAGGAATGTTTCCTAAGAAAACTTCCTGCTCAATTGTCTCAAAATCCTCATTGTCCGTATCATTACAGATCAAACGAAGTTTTGCCTTTAACGGAACTGAATATGTCAACCCACGGTCAATACACTCATCAACTGAATATTTGGGTGGGTCTACGTGGTAGTCTACGAATTCCAGAACGAAATTCTCTCTTGAATCAGAGATCGGAAAGTTTTCAGCAAACACTTTGAAAAGACCTTCTTCCGTGCGGTTCTCGGCAGCGGTTTCCAACTGGAAAAAGTCTTGGAAAGATTGTAGCTGAACGTCCAGAAAGTCTGGGTAATCAATTACCGACTTTATGGACGCAAAGTTGATCCGCTCTGTCGTTTTACTTGTAGCCAAAGTTGTCTGAATTTTACGTTTAAACTTTGTCGTGCCTATGAATAGTTTCTTCAGAGGCAGAAATTTCTAGAAAAATCTTTTCTAGGTACAAACAGGAAAAGACCTGACGAAAATGCCAGGTCTAACCCTTTGTGGTAATGGAAGGTAGTGTGTGGATTACTTAACCTCCACTTCAGCACCAGCTTCTTCCAATTGCTTTTTCAATGAATCTGCTTCATCTTTAGCAACACCTTCTTTCAATGGTTTTGGAGCACCATCAACCAGTTCTTTCGCTTCTTTCAAGCCAAGACCAGTAAGTTCTTTCACTAGCTTCACAACTGCTAGTTTAGAGGCACCTGCAGCCTTAAGGATTACATCAAAAGATGTTTTCTCTTCTGCAGCGGCTCCAGCGTCTCCACCGGCAGCACCAGCTACCATTACAGGAGCAGCAGCTGCTGGCTCAATACCATACTCATCCTTAAGAATCGTAGCAAGTTCATTAACCTCTTTTACAGTTAAGTTAACCAACTGCTCAGCGAATGCTTTCAAATCTGCCATTTTTATTAGTAATTAAAAGTTGTTTTAAAATTGAAATGTTATTGTTCTTTCTCTGATAATGTTTTAACCAATCCGGCCAGGATATTGCCACCGCTCTGAAGGGCAGAAATAACGTTTTTGGCTGGAGATTGAAGTAAGCCGATGATTTCACCAATCAGTTCTTCTCTAGACTTAAGCTTGCTTAAGGTATCTAGTTGATCATCGCCTAAGTAGATGCTGGCATCTATGTAAGCACCTTTCAAAACTGGTTTTTTAGCGCCTGTTTTGCGGAAATCAAGCAACAATTTAGCAGGAGCATTTCCTGTAGTTGGCTCAAACATGATTCCGGAAGATCCTTTCAACGCTACATCTAAAGATGATGTATCTGTATCTAAGGTATCTAAGGCTTTACGTATCAGAGTATTTTTGTAAACTTTGTACTCAATGCCTCTGTCAAAGCACATTCTTCTGAATCTATTGATAGTTGCTACTGTCAAATCAGAAGCATCAGTGATGTAGACGAAGGAGTTTTGAGCAAATTTCTCGCTCAGGTCGCGTACAATGATTTCTTTCTCTTCCCGTGTCATCTCTTCTCGTTAAATTGAGGTTTTGTCAACTACTACACCAGGACTCATTGTGCTTGACAATGTGATGCTCTTAATATAAGTTCCTTTTGCAGAAGAAGGCTTCAAACGGTTAAGTGTAGCAATTACTTCACTTGCGTTTGCTGCAATTTGATCTGGGCCGAAGGAAACTTTACCAATGCTGGTGTGAATGATACCGGTTTTGTCAACTTTGAAGTCAATTTTACCAGCTTTCACTTCTTTCACCGCTTTGGCTACGTCTGTAGTAACAGTACCAGCTTTAGGGTTTGGCATCAGGTTACGGGGTCCCAAAATACGGCCCAGTCTACCTACTTTTGCCATTACGGCTGGCATAGTGATAATCACATCAATATCAGTCCAGCCTTTTTCAATCTTCTGGATGTACTCGTCAAGACCTACGTAGTCAGCACCAGCAGCTTTCGCCTCATCCTCTTTGTCTGGAGTGCAAAGTACCAACACACGTACATCTTTACCAGTTCCGTGTGGAAGGGTCACAACCCCTCTTACCATTTGATCAGCCTTACGCGGGTCAACTCCCAAGCGAACGTCAATGTCAACGGAAGCATCAAACTTAGTGAAAGTGATTTCCTTCACTACGCCTGCTGCATCTAACAAAGCGTACTCTTTTTTAGGGTCGTACTTCGCTAAGACTGCTTTTCTGTTTTTAGAAATTCTAGCCATTTGCTTTTTAATTACTCACTCCAAGGAGCAGTTCCTTTTACTGTGATACCCATGCTACGCGCGGTACCAGCTACCAATTTCATTGCCGCCTCAACTTTAAATGCATTCAGGTCAGGCATTTTGATTTCAGCAATCTCGCGAATCTGATCCCAAGTCACAGAACCAACTTTATTACGGTTAGGCTCTTTAGATCCTGATTTGATTTTCGCAGCATCCATCAACAATACTGGAGCGGGAGGAGTCTTAATTACGAAGTCAAACGACTTGTCTGTGTACATTGTAATCAAAACTGGGCATACTTGGCCGGCCTTGTCCTGGGTTCTAGCATTGAACTGCTTGCAGAACTCCATGATGTTAAGACCTTTAGATCCAAGTGCAGGTCCAATCGGCGGTGCTGGATTCGCGGCGCCTCCCTTTACCTGAAGTTTCAGATAACCTT
The DNA here is from genome assembly GCF_054956755.1 of Rufibacter sp. JT3400010. Taxonomy (NCBI): domain Bacteria; kingdom Pseudomonadati; phylum Bacteroidota; class Cytophagia; order Cytophagales; family Hymenobacteraceae; genus Rufibacter; species Rufibacter sp. JT3400010. The sequence continues at coordinate 128,326 of NZ_JBUDXA010000006.1, forward strand.
TTATTTCTTTTGCCATTATTATTTATTACTACTGTTCTTTTTCTACTTGCATGTAGTTCAGCTCCACTGGCGTGTTCCGCCCGAAGATCTTCACCATCACATTCAATTTGCGACGTTCCTCAAACACTTCCTCTACAGTACCAGAGAAACCGTTGAATGGACCGTCCATTACTTTCACAGTTTCGCCAACAATGAAAGGTGTCTCTAAAGTTTCCACCTGCTCATCTGTTTCGTCAACTTTCCCTAAGATTCGGTTAACTTCAGACATACGCAACGGAACCGGCTTTTCGTCTGCTCTTCCATTACCAGAACCAAGGAAGCCAATAACGCCCGGGGTGCTGGTGATCAAGTGCTCTACTTCACCATTAGAGATGTCTGCAAAGATCAATACATAACCGGGAAAAAAGCTGCGCTCTCTTACGCGTTTTTTCCCGTTCCGCATTTCGTATACTTTTTCAGACGGAATAAGCACCTGGGGTACCATCTCCGTTAGATTATGACGGGCAACTTCATTCTCAAGATAAGCTTTCGCTTTTTTCTCCTGGCCTGAAACTGCACGCACTACATACCACTTTAAATCTGCCATGTTCTCCAGCTTAAATTAGAATTGGTTATAAAACCATTCTAGGGTGGAGTCGTAAACAAAATCCATAGCACCTACAATGACCGCAAACACAACAGAGCCAACCAATACTAAGATAGAACTCTTCTGAAGCTCTGAGTAGGTTGGCCAGGTAACCTTGTGCTGCATCTCCTCTACAGCGTCATTGAAAAATTTTGTCAGCTTTCCCATTCTGATGCTATTAACTCTATTTGCACGGGAGGTAGGACTCGAACCTACAACCAATGGTTTTGGAGACCACTACTCTACCAATTGAGCTACTCCCGTAAAAAAATGCACGCCATTCGTTTAAATGGAGTGCAAATGTATTCTTCTTTTCTTAAAAAAACAAGTCCGCCCTACATTTTCAGCAAGGCGGACTTGAAATTTTTAATAATTAGTCAAGGATTTCAGTTACCTGACCGGCACCTACGGTTCTACCACCTTCACGGATAGCGAAACGCAGGCCTTTTTCCATCGCTACTTTGTTGATCAAGTCAACAGTGATAGTGATGTTATCACCAGGCATAACCATTTCAACACCTTCCGGCAACGTGATGATACCAGTTACGTCTGTAGTTCTCAGATAGAACTGTGGACGGTAGTTGTTGAAGAATGGCGTGTGACGTCCACCTTCTTCTTTAGAAAGAACGTAAACCTCAGCTTTGAACTTCATGTGAGGAGTTACTGAACCTGGCTTACAGATAACCATACCACGACGGATATCGGTTTTCTCAATACCACGAAGCAACAGACCTACGTTGTCACCAGCTTCACCTCTGTCAAGGATCTTACGAAACATCTCAACACCAGTTACTGTAGACTTCAGGCCTTCAGCACCCATACCCAAGATATCCACTTGCTCACCAGAGTTGATGATACCACGCTCAATACGGCCAGTAGCTACTGTACCACGACCAGTGATAGAGAACACGTCCTCAACTGGCATCAAGAATGGAAGGTCAGTTAAACGAGCAGGAATCGGAATGTAAGAGTCAACGGCATCCATCAATTCTTCGATGGTTTTCACCCATTTGTCATCTCCGTTCAAGCCACCAAGAGCAGAACCTTGGATAACTGGGATGTTGTCACCGTCGAAATCATAGAAAGAAAGAAGCTCTCTGATTTCCATTTCAACTAGTTCTAACAATTCTGGATCGTCTACCATGTCCACTTTGTTCATGAACACAACAAGGGCAGGAACACCTACCTGACGAGCCAGAAGGATGTGCTCACGAGTTTGTGGCATTGGACCATCTGTAGCAGCAACTACCAGAATAGCACCGTCCATCTGAGCAGCACCAGTCACCATGTTTTTCACGTAGTCAGCGTGACCTGGGCAGTCAACGTGCGCGTAGTGACGTTTCTCCGTTGCATACTCAACGTGAGAAGTGTTAATAGTAATACCACGCTCTTTTTCTTCAGGAGCGTTGTCAATAGAAGAGAAATCTCTCTTTGCGGCTAGACCTTTGTTCGCTAAAACCTGAGTAATAGCAGCAGTCAAGGTTGTTTTGCCGTGGTCAACGTGCCCAATTGTACCGATATTTACGTGCGGTTTGGAGCGATCAAAATTTTCTTTAGCCATTTTAGAAAGTATTTAGTTCTTGGGTGAAACGGTGTAATTTTTGTTTATACTACTAAGCAATCATAATACCGCTTGAGCCAACGATGGGAATTGAACCCACGACCCCTTCCTTACCAAGGAAGTACTCTACCCCTGAGCTACGTCGGCAAAACAAAATAATGCAGCTTGCGCTGCATTATTTCTTAAGAGAGCGGGAGACGAGGTTCGAACCCGCGACCTACAGCTTGGAAGGCTGTCGCTCTACCAGCTGAGCTACTCCCGCTTGTTTACTGGTAAAATCTCAGGAACCTTTGCGAAACAACCTGTAACCTTGTTTCAATTCCTAAGCAATGTTTGTGGGGAGAGAAGGATTCGAACCTTCGAAAGCTTACGCTAACGGAGTTACAGTCCGTCCCATTTGGCCACTCTGGAACCTCCCCTTTTCCTGTTTCAAAGAACCCTTTTCCCGTCTTCATTTGATGATTTCGTTCTAAGGAGATGCAAAACTAGTGTCTTTTTCTTCCATGTCAAATATTTCTGCAAATATTTTTTTTCAATCAGTTGTTTGCGCACCCATTGAGGGGTCTAATTTGGGGTCGTTTTCCAGCAATTTCAGCAGCGTTTCTTTGCGTTCGTCGGTCTCGGCCATGAGTGTAAGCATTTGAAAGGCTGCTTGTTTTGTCTCTTGCATGGTCTCTTGCTGCACTACCTGTACCAAGGACTGCCAGCCCCTCTCCTGTCGGTCAATATTTTTTTTCAACAGGAAGGCTCCAAAGCTCTGAATGAAGAAATACAGGTCCCCTCCCCTCAGTTTTTGGGCGTTTTTCAAATACCAGGTGTAAAGCTCCTCTTCTTCACTGGCGGTAAAAGCAGAGGCAAGCGCGTTTACCACGTCGGGATTTTTGTAGGTCAAGAATGATTTTAATCGGCCCTGGTCATGTCCTCCTTTGTTCCAGGCGAAAATTGCGGCGCTCACTACCTGGTAAGAACTGTCCTGCAATCTTCTTTCTATGATTTCCTGGGGCAAGCCATTCAAAGTGCTTAGCACATAGGTAGCCGTTGCCCTCACAGAACTGTTTTTATCCGTCTCGGCCATTTGTTGAATCTGGTTCTGGCCTTGCGGATTTTCCATGGCATCTGTACCAACCATGATCTCTAGCCCCGTAACTCTTACCTTCCAGAAGGGATCTTGCAAGGCTTTTTGTACGACTTGGTTTATAAGAACATGGGTGGTGTCTCTCAGATGTTCTAATGCGTTTGATTTGGCTGCATACGTAGTGCTATTCAGAAATTGGGTGGCCCATTCTTCTATAGACTTTTTATGGCTGATATTAGCCAACACCTTCTGCGAAGGATCAATCACCACAACTTGCGGAGCGCTCTGCATTGGGAAAGTGAACGTCTGGTCAGCCTGAAGTAACTCCACTTGTTCTTCCTGCCATTTGCCGTCCTGCAGCAGTGCAATGGTCAGAGGCATTTTGTACACTGTGGTTCTCACTGTATCCTGCGTTTGGGTAACCCGCACAGACAAGGCTCCATTCTGATAGGAATGTTTCACCTGTAATTCGGGGTGACCGGGGGTGAGGAACCATTGCTGGAAAAAGGGGATTAAATCCCGTCCGGTAATTTCCTCGAATGCCAACCGCAGTTCATCAATTTCAACCGAGCTGTTTCTGTTTTCTTTTAAATACAGGTTAAGCGAAGCGAAGAACGCCTCATCTCCTACCTCCTGCCGAAGCATGTGCAGCACCCGTCCGCCTTTGGCGTAGGAGTGGCTGTCAAACATATCTTCTTTGTCCAGATAATGGTACCGGATGAGCGGTTCCTGTTTGGTTCTGGCTTCGCCGAGATATTCCAGCAAGGCCGTCTGGTGCGTGAGGGCGGCCTCGTCTGGCCCGTACTGGTGCTCGGCCCATAGGTATTCTGAGTAATCAGCGAAGGATTCATTCAGGGGCAAGTTGGACCAGGACTCCGTAGTGACTAAATCGCCGAACCATTGGTGAAAGAGTTCATGGGCAATGATGTGGTCCCAGTTCTTGTCCAGCAATTCGCGGCGATCTTGTTGCACATATTCCATAAACGTAGAGGCGGTGGTGTTTTCCATGGCCCCAGAGACAAAGTTTCTCACTACCACTTGCGCGTATTTATCCCAAGGGAAAGCCACGCCTAGTTTTTGAGAGAAGAACTCCAGCATGGCGGGGGTTCGGCCGAAGGTGGCTTTGGCAGTGGCGGCGTATTCCGGCTCCACCCAGTAACTTACCTCCTTGTTGCGCCATTTGTCCTTTACCACCGCAAATTCGCCAATCGCCATCATGGCCAGGTAAGGCGCATGCGGTTGGGCCATGCGCCAATGGTCAGTTCTTAGGCCGTTTTTTGATTTTTGAGACGAAACCAGTACGCCATTAGACAACGTTTTAAAGCGGTCTTCTACCGTAATAAAGATTTCCTGCGTCATGCGCTCGTTGGGCTTGTCAATGGTGGGGAACCAAGCGGAGTTCGCCTCGGTTTCGCCCTGCGTCCAGATTTGCTGGGGTACTCCTTCCTCGGTGCCTAGCGGATTGATGAAGTACAGCCCTTTGTCGGCTTGGATGGCGGCGCTGCCTTTGACGGCTAATTCATTCGGCTTGGCCGTGTAGGAAATAAACAGCTGCAGGGTGTCCTTTCTGGTGTAGGTTTTATCCAGCTTTAAGGTGAGGCGCTGCTGGTCATAGTCATACGTCAAAGGCACTTCCTGTTTTCCTTTGCGTAAGGTCACTTTATGGATATCAAACCCCTTGGCATCTAGCACCACCTGGCTCTGCGGATAGAAATAAGGTTTTAAGGTAAGCGTAGCTTCGCCTAGGAGATGCTGTTTTTGCCAGTCAAACCTCACGTTCAAACGGGTATGCAGCAGGTCTACCAGGCGTTCGGCGGTGGGCTGGTAAGGGCCCTTACTGGTGACGGGCACCGTTGGAGCACTGATGGAATCTGCAACTGGGACAACTTCTTCTGAGGTAATGGCAGGGGCAACGGGTTGCTTTACGGCGCAGCCGGCAACCGTACCACACAACAGAAAGAACAAGAAGCCACGGGAAACGATATGATTCATGTAATGATTTATTAACTTTGGGAACTCAAGTTGTGAAATTATTTCGCACCAACGGTACTTACGGTCTTTAACCCAACCCACATGCTACAGGTAAAATCGGCTGCTGCCACCTGGCAAGTAGTCCTAGAGAAAAACCAGATTCTTCTCAACGATGCTCCTTTTACCTGGGATTTACTTCCCCTTAGCCCTACTTCCTTCCATATTCTCAAAGACGGCCGTTCGTATACCGCCGAATTATTGGAAAGTGACCCCGAAACCAAAACCTTCCAGATTAAGATTAACGGCAATGTGCATACGTTGCAGGTGCAAGACCGGATGGATTTGCTGCTGGAGAGTCTGGGCATGGGACAGGCCCTGGCACAGAAGATAAACGACATCAAAGCGCCTATGCCCGGCCTTATTCTTGACATTAAGGTAGAGCCGGGCCAAGAAGTGAAGAAAGGCGACCCCATTCTTATTCTGGAAGCCATGAAAATGGAGAACATCATCAAGTCTCCTGGCGACGGCGTGGTCTCTGCGGTGAAGGTAAACGTAAGGCAGAACGTAGAGAAAAACCAAGTATTGATCGTGTTTTAAATAAACGCTGTTTAGGGCCTGTTTTCTGTAAAACGGGCCCTAAACGTGTCTACCCAAACGTCACTTAACTATTACTATCTAAATAAGCATGCGATTCAAAAGAATTCTATTGAAGCTCAGCGGAGAGTCCCTCATGGGCGAACAGCAGTATGGGATTGATACCAATATGCTGGTGCAATACGCCGAAGAAATAAAGTCTGCCGTTGATATGGGGGCCGAGGTGGCCGTGGTCATTGGTGGAGGAAACATTTTCAGGGGCGTGCAGGCCGAGGCAGTAGGATTGGACCGTGTGCAGGGCGATTACATGGGCATGCTGGCCACCGTCATCAACAGCATGGCCCTCCAGAGCGCGCTGGAGAAAGTGGGGGTGTTTACCCGTTTATTGTCTGGCATCAACATCCAACAAGTGTGCGAGCCGTATATCCGCCGGAGGGCGATGCGCCACCTGGAAAAAGGCCGCGTGGTTATCTTCGGGGCGGGTACCGGTAACCCGTATTTCACCACCGACTCTGCGGCCAGTTTACGCGCCATTGAGATAGAGGCCGATGTGGTGTTAAAAGGAACCCGGGTAGACGGTATCTATACCGCCGACCCAGAAAAAGACGCTTCCGCTACCCGTTACACCGATATTACCTTTGAGGAAGTGTTTGAGAAAGGCCTGAACGTGATGGACATGACCGCCTTTACCCTTTGCAAAGAAAACAACTTACCTATTGTAGTGTTTGACATTAACAAACGCGGCAACCTGGCTAAGTTAATTGACGGCGAGAAAGTAGGAACCTTGGTTTCTATGTAATATCAATTTGCCTGTTGCCTTAGGGCGATGGATTTTACAGAATAAAATCAGAAATTTGTGCCGCCTTTGGCTTTTGCTACGGCAGTACTATTTAGTCATCTTTCTAAATCAGAAAATCCCAATGACCGAAGAAATTAACTTTTATTTGAGCGAAGCCGAGGAATCCATGCAGAAATCGGTGCAGCACACGAGTATAGAATTAACCAAAATCAGAGCTGGCAAAGCCTCTCCAGCCATGGTAGAAGACTTGCGCGTAGATTATTACGGCACGCCTACCCCTATTTCTCAGGTAGCCAATATCATGACCCCAGATGCCCGTACGCTTATGATTAAGCCGTGGGAGAAAAACATGGTGTCGGAAATCGGGAAAGCCATCAAGAACAGTGACCTGGGCCTAAACCCCATGGTAGAGGCAGACGGAATCAGGCTGAACATTCCGGCCCTTACCGAGGAACGCCGCCGCGAATTGGTGAAACAAGCCAAAAACGAAACTGAAAGTGGCAAGATACGCGTGCGTAACGTAAGAAAAGACGTGAACGACTCTCTCCGCAAACTACAGAAAGAAGGTACTTCTGAAGATGCCGTGAAAGATGCCGAAGCCAAAGTACAGAAGCTAACCGATGCTTACATTGTGAAAATGGACGAGCTTCTGTCTAAGAAAGAAGCCGAAATCATGACCATCTAAGCAAGTCTCGTTTCCTGTCTATTTTCAGGAAAACAGCATAAAAAGGGAAGGCCCCGCACGAGCACGTGCGGGGCCTTCCCTTTTTATCCTTTTTATTTAGAAGAGATGCACCTGATTTAAGCGGGAGTAGCCGCCAGCCATTCTTTGGCTTCGGTTACACTATCAAATACCTCAATGCCTCTGGTATCATACGTAAACCGCAAAGATTTATCTGCTGACAGGCGACTGAGCATACTAGGCGAGTACACCCAGGCAAAAGAAATCAAACCGGCCTGACGCAACCTGGGAAACCAATCGGTTCCTACCCACTCGGCCGCGCTGGACCAGATACCTTCCACGTTGGTATTGTCATTGAGCACTTTAAAGCACCCAAAATGTCCCATGGCCTCTAGTATGCGCTCACAGCCTTCCTGCACCGATTGTTTTGTCTGAAAACCAATCCAATCTGCATGAATGAGTTGCTGGTCTTGGTTGTATATGATGGAAATATAAGTGTCTTGAAATATAACTTCGGTACGCATTGTCTCAGGAGGCCCCTTTGGTGTGTCTGTCTGGAAGGATGAGCAAATTACGTTTCAACCCCCATCTTACCAACTAAATACTCGTCAATAATTGCATTATTTAAATGAAATCATCAACCAAACTACTTATAAACGAGTTTAAAATTAAAAGGTTATTACTATTCTGTCTGAGTAGCGAAAAAAGCAACCATCAAGTACATGGAGTAAAAACTCTACCCTGAAACTTATTCCTCTTAGAGGATAGTGAGACTGAATAAAAAGTCAATTCTTCTGCATGGGTACCTCGTTACAGGGTAACGAGGCTACATTGGGTATTGATAATAAATTTAACCAGTTCGGTTTGATGGTAATTTTGAGAAAAGAACTGATAAAGGATTGTTGGTGATAACACCAACAATGGCACTAAAATGAGGGAAATCTACAGCATACATCTTGTCATTCTGAAAGGATCTTGGCGGCAAATGGCAATGGTAGTTCTGTAAAGCCTTTCTAGTGCGCCTACAAGTTCTTTTCAGGATGACAAAGAAAGAAATAGGATCATTTTTGCCGTTGTACTTAGTTTCCTGCCAAGGCTAAGAAATTAATGAGGAAAAAGACATCGCTTGCGCTAAAGTGGGAAAACTAAAAGGTCGTTTTGGAGCTGCTTTCAAGAAAGTGGCTCCAAAACGACCTTTTAGGCAAGCCTTCAGAATGAAGGCTTAAACTGCAATTTGCTACACCTTAACTTTATAGAAAGGCGGTATTTTTTACTGGTACAGCTTCTTGGCTAGAATATACTCGGCTACAGGTTCTGGCAAGAGGTAGCGGGTAGATTTGCCTTCTTTGAGGCATTTTCTAATAAAGGTGGCGGAGATGTCCAGTAAAGGAGCAGGAACCATGGTTATCTTGGTGTGCTCTTTCAGGGCATCGGGAATTTTACCGCTTCCCGGCCTGGGGTACACTAAGACCTCGTATTGCTCCAAAATCTGCTCGTAATTCTTCCACTTCGGTAACGTGGCCAAGTTGTCTTCGCCCATGATGAGCACGAACTGGTAGGTAGGGTACTTTGCCTTGAGATAGGTAAGCGTATCAATGGTGTAGCTGGGCTTTGGCATCCGGAACTCAATGTCTGTGACACCCAAGTCGGCATTATCGGCAATGGCCAACCGCACCATGTGCAGGCGGTCAAACTCGTGTAGCAAACTGTTGCTGGGCTTGAACGGGTTCTGCGGACTCACCACCAGCCAGACCGTGTCTAGGGTAGTGTTGGCGGCCATGTAGTTCGCCAGGATCAGGTGCCCTATATGGATGGGGTTAAAGGATCCAAACAACAATCCTACCCGCATGGCTACACAATTGGTTCTTCGGGATGGATGAAGTTACGGACCAGTTTCTCTGCCTGTGCGAAAGCATCTTCCAGGTTCTCGTTCACGATTACTTCATCAAACTGATCTTCAAAGCTCAGCTCGAACTTGGCCTTGAACACCCGGCTGGAAATGCTGGAGGCCGAGTCTGTGTTACGGGCCACCAAGCGCTTGGAAAGTTCTTCAATGGAAGGTGGTTTCACGAAGACGGCCAAGGCGCGGTCTCCGTAGAAATGCTTCACGCTCAGACCACCTTTCACATCTACATCCAGAATGGCGTGTTTGCCTTCGGCCCAGATGCGTTCAATCTCAGATTTGAGGGTACCGTAGAAAGCGCCTTCATATACTTCTTCCCACTCCACAAACTCATCGTTCACGATTTTCTCGCGAAACTCGTCTGGCGTGATGAAATAATAATCTTTGCCGTTCACCTCAGAGCGCCCGCGGCGGTCGCGGGTACAGGCTGAGATAGAGAAACTTAGCTCTGGCAGAACGTTTACTAAATGACGGACAATTGTAGTTTTACCGGCGCCGGAAGGGGCCGAAAAGATGATGATTTTACCTTGCATCCGGGGTAGGAAAGCTTAAAACTAAGCTAGTTGGTGGATTCTTGATTTGATGGTGTCTGCTAATGTAGCGGGGGTACCTGGCCGGCGTAATGACGCATTCAGGAATTTCACAAACAACTGTTGTTTGTCTATGCTTTCAAAGCAGGGTGAGCATTCGTCGGCACGTTCGGCAAGAAAGGCTTCATCTTCGCTGGTGGCCACACCTTCCAGCCATTTCTCAAACACGCCTTGTACCTTTTCGCAATCAGATTCGCGGCTCTCATCAGAGGCATTGGCCCCCATCAATTCATCAGTCATTGTAGTAGTCCCCATCATTTTAAATTCTTTTATCCATTATAACCCATTGACTTCGCATATTGCTCCAACTTCTCCTTGAGGAAATGCCGGGCCCTGTGTAGGCGACTTCTCACCGTTCCTATGGGAATATCCAGAATCTTGGCCATTTCCTCATAGGTGAACCCCTCCAAATCGCAGAGGATAATCACAGTTCTGAAGTCTACCGGCAATGAGTTGAGCGCACCCGCCACCTCATCTCCAATCAGGTCCTGCACACTTTCCATGCGCAAGTCAGTAGTACCGCCAGAACTGTCGCCCTCCGCATCTACGTCTTCAGAATTGTAGTAACCTTCTACCTCAGAGTAGTCTACTTTGGCAGGTTGTTTACTCTTTTTCCTGAAGTCATTTATGAATGAGTTCTTTAGGATGCGGAACAGCCAGGCTTTGGCATTAGTTCCGGGTTCAAAGTAATCGAAGAAGCGATACGCCTTGAGATAGGTTTCCTGCACCAAGTCATTGGCGTCATCTTCGTCCAGGGTTAGACGAAACGCGAAGTTATAGAGAGGCGAGATAACTGGCATCAGCTCCGCCTCAAACCGGGCGTCTTTCTCCTCTTTCGTCATGGAATTCGCTCTCTGTTCGCTCATTGGTCTTGATTTTGTACTTTTACACTTGGGGATAAAAATACCTATACGCAAATATAGAAATTAAATATACATAGGTACATACGAATATTGGGCTAGATGTTTACATTACCCGGCCCAAAGCTTGTTTTGAGGAATTTATCTCCCTCTCTATTTTGTTTCTGCGCTGCATGCCTCACCCTATTTCAGTTACCATACTTGCCAAAAACAGCCAGGAATTGCTGCCGCAATGCCTGCAGGCGTTGACCCAATTTCCAGAGGTTATTCTACTGGACAACGGCTCTACTGATGCGACCGTTTCCATAGCCAGCCAATTCCCCAACGTCAAGGTATTCCACTCTCCGTTCATAGGATTTGGGCCGCTCAAGAACCTGGCAGCCTCTTACGCCTCGCATGACTGGGTGCTTTCCATTGACAGCGATGAGATGATGTCTCCTGATCTGGTCCAGACTATTCTGGCGCACCCCTTAGATAACGCCAAAGCGTACCGGTTCTTGCGCCACAATTTCTACGGAAAACGGTTAATAAACGCCTGCGGTTGGGAAAATGATTATGTGCTGCGGCTTTTTAACCGCAAAACAACCCAATTCACCAACCGTGAGGTACATGAAGGAATCATGACCGATGCGGTTACGGTGGAAACCTTGCCCGGCATCCTGAACCATCATTCCTTCAAGAACACCACAGAGCTGCTGCAGAAACTCAACCAGTACACCACGCTCTTTGCCCAGGAAAATCGCTTCAGGAAAAAGTCCTCGGCCCTTAAAGCTTCTTACAAAGCCTTCTGGACGTTCATCCGCAACTACTTCCTAAAACGGGGATTTCTATACGGGTTTGAGGGATTTCTGATTTCGGCCTGTAACGCGAACGGCGCTTTCTACAAGTACATGAAACTGCACGAAGCCAACCGTGCCATGACCACCAGCCTCATCATTTCTACTTACAACTGGCCCGAGGCTTTGGAAGTGGTCTTGAAGAGCGTAGCCCTGCAACGTGAATTACCAGATGAGGTGATTATTGCCGATGATGGCTCCCGCGCTGAAACCAAGGCATTGATTGAGGAATACCAGCAGCACTTCCCCGTACCACTCCGTCATTGCTGGCACGATGACACCGGCTTCCGATTGGCCGCCATCCGTAACAAAGCCATGGCCCTGGCTACCCGCGAATACATTCTCTCCATTGACGGCGACATGGTGCTGCACCCTGATTTTGTAAAGAGCCATAAACGCATAGCCCGCGTTAACACCTTCATTCAAGGCAAGCGTGTGCTGTTGCAACCAGAGCTTACCCAGCAGATTCTGCAAACTAAACAGTGGCGCATCACACCTTTCTCCTCGGGCATCATCAACCGTTTCAATGCTGTTTCCTCAGAATTCCTAGCAAAACTCGGCTCCAGAAAACGCCCCGACATCAAAGCCATCAGAGGCTGCAACATGGCCTTCTGGCGCGCTGATGTGCTGCGCATCAACGGCTTCAACGAGAACATACAAGGCTGGGGCCGCGAAGACAGCGAATTCGCCATCAGAATGCTGAACGCTGGTGTGATACGCCGAAATCTACCCTTCGGTGGCGTAGGTTACCACCTGTACCACCCAGAAAACGCCCGCACCTCGCTCCCGGAAAATGACAAGATTCTAGCCGATGCTATTGAACAAAAAGCCAAATGGTGTGAGAATGGGATTAGTAAGTATTTATAAGTATAAATCATTTCCCTTCTCATCAGATTAACAAAATTTCCCCTTCAAGCACTCTCTCCTTCTTTGTCATCCTGAAAGGATCTTGTGGGCGAACTAGAAAGGCTTCTTTGCCTTGGGAAAGGCTCTTCTTTTGTAAGTTCAAAGAGAAAGTATCCTTAACAGAGAGTAAGCGTTATTACCGTTCGCCCACAAGATCCTTTCAGAATGACAAAAGAGGGAAATATCTACCAAGGATGAATTCACCTCAGAGGTTATTCTCCTGAAGATGCAGAAAGTCACGGAAGTAACGTCCGCGCCATAGATGCTCACACAAGACCTTTTCGAGATGACATCAGAGGAATTTATTAAAACAAAACGCCCGGCTCCTTTACAGAAGCCGGGCGTTTTTATGTTGTTTTCTGGAAAAGACCCAGAAAGCGGATGCTTAGTAACGGTAGTACTCTGGTTTGAATGGTCCTTCTACCTCAACGCCAATGTAGGCAGCTTGCTCAGGAGACAGTTCTTCCAGTTCTACACCAATTTTAGCAAGGTGCAGACGGGCTACTTTCTCATCTAGGTGCTTAGGCAGGGTGTATACTTTGTTCTCGTAAGCCTCAGCATTCGTCCAAAGCTCAATTTGGGCCAACGTCTGGTTAGAGAAAGAGTTAGACATCACGAACGATGGGTGACCAGTGGCGCAACCCAAGTTCACCAAACGACCTTCCGCTAAGATGATGATGTCTTTGCCTTCCAGGGTGTACAAGTCCACCTGTGGTTTTACCGTGTCTTTGGTGTGACCGTAGTTCTCGTTCAACCAGGCCATGTCAATCTCGTTGTCAAAGTGACCAATGTTGCAGACAATGGCTTTGTCTTTCATGGCCAGGAAATGCTCAGCACGGATGATGTTGAAGTTACCGGTTGCGGTTACTACAATATCAGCCTCTTTAATGGCATTCTCCATTTTTCGCACGGCGAAACCATCCATGGCAGCTTGCAAGGCGCAGATTGGGTCAATTTCCGTTACAATCACGCGGGCACCGGCACCACGCAACGAAGCGGCAGAACCTTTTCCTACGTCACCGTAACCAGCCACTACGGCTACTTTACCAGCCATCATCACGTCAGTAGCTCTTCTGATAGAGTCTACCAATGATTCTTTACAGCCGTATTTGTTATCAAATTTAGATTTGGTCACAGAGTCGTTCACGTTGATAGCGGGCATCAACAAAGTGCCGTTCTTCATACGCTCATACAGACGGTGCACACCCGTGGTAGTCTCTTCAGACAGACCTTTGATGCCGGCCGCCAGCTCTGGGTATTTGTCAAACACCATATTGGTTAGGTCACCACCATCATCCAGAATCATGTTCAAGGGCTTACGATCCTCTCCAAAGAAAAGAGTCTGCTCAATACACCAGTCAAACTCCTCGGCGTTCATGCCTTTCCAGGCATACACTGGGATACCGGCAGCCGCGATAGCCGCCGCAGCGTGGTCCTGGGTAGAGAAGATGTTGCAGGAAGACCAGGTTACCTCGGCACCCAAGGCTACCAATGTCTCAATCAACACGGCCGTCTGGATTGTCATGTGCAAGCAACCGGCAATGCGGGCACCGGCCAGAGGCTGGCTAGCACCGTATTCCTCACGGATGGCCATTAAGCCTGGCATCTCGGCTTCGGCCAGTTTAATTTCTTTTCTTCCCCACTCAGCCAGGGAAATATCTTTTACTTTGTAAGGCAAATACGTTTCTACCATTGTAGTTCTTTTTTTACAGAAGAACCGCAAAGGTACGTAATAAGTTTATCATCCTCAATCAAATGACCTGTAACGGTTTTTTGGCATTTTTCTGCCAAACAGGCGTAAAACAGCCCCCCCCTAGCAAAGCTTTCAACTTTTATCTTTTCTTCATGCCTCTCCCGCTCACTCCTGCTGAACGCGCCTTTCTGGAAGAACATCTTTCCGCAGACCCTGCCCATCTGGTGTTACAGGCCAAAAAGTGGCCGACGTTGGACGTACCCAAACTGGCACAACAGATACGAGCCCGGCAAAAGGCCAAAAGCAAAATTCCTTTCTGGGCGGCTAACCTGGATTTACTGTTCCCTGCAAACCTCTCCGTTGAGCAGAGTTCCTCTGAATTGACGGCAGCTTTTAAGGCGAATCTGATTTCGGGCGAGACACTGGTGGATTTAACGGGTGGCTTCGGGGTAGATGCGTACCATTTTGCGCAGCGGTTCAGGCAGGTGACGTACGTAGAGCAACAGACAGAACTGGCTCAGATTGTCGCGTTCAACTTCACCCAACTGGAGGCGAAGAATATAACTGTGCAAGCTATGGAGGCAGAGACCTTTCTGAACTCCTTAGAACAGCCCGTAGATGTGTTCTACTTAGACCCCGCCCGCCGCGGCCAAAGCCAGGAACGCGTGCATTTACTGCAGGACTGTGAACCCGATGTCCTGGGTCTGCTTCCTTTGCTGCTGCAAAAAGCCAAAGCCGTTTTGTTGAAAACCGCTCCCATGCTGGACATCGACCTGGCGCTTCAGCAGTTGACCCAGGTAGCACAGGTGTGGGTGATTGCGGTGCAGAACGAATGCAAAGAGGTGCTGTATTTATTGAAAGCCGATGCTCCTGCTGCTCCCTTAATCACCGCCGTAAACCTGAAGCCAGACAAACCCGAAGAGCCCTTAACCTTCACCAAAGATGCCGAAGAAAACGCCTCGGCGACTTTTTCTGAACCGCAACGGTATCTGTACGAACCCAATGTTGCCTTGCTCAAAGCGGGTGCTTACAAATGGCTGTCTGCGCACTATGGCATAAGCAAATTGCACCGAAACAGCCATCTCTACACCTCCACTGAACTGCAAGCGGCGTTTCCGGGCCGCATTTTTGAAATCACGGCTCATCCGAAAGCCAACGCCAAAGAACTGCAGCAACTTCTACCCGCTAAAAAGGCCAATATTACCGTCCGAAATCATCCGCTTACGGTGGCGCAGTTACGGGACAAAGTTAAATTGAAGGAAGGCGGAGACGATTACCTGTTTGCTACCACCGATTTGAACAACAAGCCCATTCTGCTGCTCTGCCGGAAGATTTAGTTGTTAGTTGATAGTTGTTGGTTGTTAGTGATTCGTGTACATCGCTGAGCGTAGAGTTAGCGCCAGCGCTCTACGCTCCAACGGATAGCCAATCTCCTGATTGGCGAGAAGGGACAGGCAATCGGCACAGACACTCGCAGGACCTACGGACACTACGAGGTCTTTAGAGCAAACAGTATTGCGGCGGTAGGCAGAAACTGGTTTGGAGACTCGTGCCAGCGCGTACACTAACAACTGAAAACTAATACTTCGGATTGGCCTTGCTTACCCAACGGTTCCCTTTGAGGCTGAACCGCCAGGGCAAGAGGGCATCGGCGCCGGCGTAGGCGACACCTACTCTTGGGCCAGCTACTATTTGGTCTTCGGGTACGTGCATGCCTCGGTCTTCAAACCAGATTTCATTTCCGGTTACGTCTGTGCCGTTGTGTTGGGTGGAGATACCGAGCGCTTGCGTCAACAAACCAGGGCCGGCGGTGAGGCGGGTTTCTACTTTGACCAGACCTCGGCGAAGCTGCATTTCCTCTATCCCTTCAAGTGGTTCAAGGGCTCTGATGAGCACGGCATCAGCGTTGCCTTCTGTGTTGGTGACAATGTTGAACAGCGAATAAATGCCGTAGATGAGGTACACGTAGGCCACGCCGCCCTGCTGGTACATGATCTGGGTGCGTTTGGTGCGACGGCCCAGGTGGGCGTGGCAGGCGGCATCATTCAGGCCAGAATACGCCTCTGTTTCTACTATCATGCCACCGGTGAGAACGCCGTTAAAGCAGGTGTAGAAATGTTTGCCTATCAGGTCGCGGGCAATGGTGACGGAATCTGGTCTGGTAAAGAAATCTGCGGGTAGTTTCTGTTGGAGAGCCATAGGAAAAGCCGTTACTGGCGGACAAAGACTTCGGTGGCACCATCTGCGATGACGTTGTTAATGACCAGGGTGTTTTCGCCGCAGAACCAGAACTGGTACCCTACGGGCGTTAAGCTTTGGCCCACCAGTTTGAAGGGTTGGCGCTCTCCCTGCAATTTGCCGTTCACGTGCTCTTCGTACTCGCCATTTTCAAAAAATATTAGTGTTTTGGCATCGCCTATTCGCTCTCCGGTTAAGAACTCATCTTCCTGCGCGCCCATGTAATTGGTCTGGATTCCCCGCAATTCCCACTTGCCCGGCAGGCTAGCTATGGCCGTGGCCGAGTCTGTGGAAGAGAATTCGCATAAGGTTACCGCAGCTTCCCCGCCCTCTTTGTTAGCCGAAGTCTTATTTGCCGGTTGTTCGCCATTTGTCTGGCAAGAGGCCAAAAACGCCGTTAAAACCAAGGCCGCAGCAAGTATGTTTTTCATAGCAATTATCCGTTAGAAGATGAGCAAGAACGCAAAAAGAAAAGGGGCAGCCAAGTACCTGAATTCCTTGTCTCCCCCTTTCCATCTTTTGAAGGTACTCCTGCTTACGTTAGCGTCTCTTCTCCACTGCCTTCTGTATGTTGAAGTACAGTTCAGTAAGGTTGAGTTTGTTGGGGGTTTGCAGCGTCACTAAGTCATATTTGTTTTCTACCAGTTGAGGGCTGCCCTTCTGCCGAAGCCCCACCACCGTCAGGAACATATACTCGTCGCGGGGCGCATTCAAGACCACAGCGGTTTCTTTGCTTCGGCCGTTGCCACTGGCTTTGATGGCGGCCATGACCCCTTCAAACTTGGCGAGCCACTTCTTACTTTCTACCTGGTTGTTCATTTCGCCGTAAGCCATGTGCATGAGGTACATCACGTCCAGGTTGAAAGGGTCAACGGCCAGTAGTTTCTTGCCGGTACTCACAATCTCGGGAAACCGCTCGTAGAGCAACATCTCATTTAAGGCATCGGCCTGGTCGTTGGGCCGGTAAGGGTTGTACCCGGCTTGGGTGGTCCAGCCGTAATACAGGTGCTTGTACTCGTCTATGGTCAGGTTGGGGTCATTGGCCTGGTAGCGTTTGAGTAAAACGGGGTAGTACATCTTGGACTTGGACGAAGTCACCGCCGTTTTAATGGCCGCATAATCTATTTTGGAGACGGTCTGCGGCTGCTTGGAGGCGGCGGTCTGAGGTTGTTTGGAGCCGGTCTGCGCCTGACTTTGAAAGACGAAACTGAGGAACAGGATACTTGAAAATATAAATTGTTTCATGTAGAAAGAAAGGGAAGTGGTACTAACAGGCCAATGGCAAATACAGTGCTAAAAACTAGCGGCTGCTCAAAAAAGTTACGCGTACCTTTCAATGTGTATTCTATTTTCAGCCTGTTTCTTGTAAAAGAACGTTGAAACAGAAAAATTATGCTGAATAGAAGATTCTTCTGTTTTAGATGCGCTTCTTTTAAAAGCAGCCATAAAGGAGAAAGCGGGTTGTTTCTGAAAACTAAATATTTGGTTTTCAGAAACAACCCTTAACTTCCGTTAAAGATATCTTCCTATGAAAAAGCTGTTTCTGTTGATTTCAATGCTTTTGAGCTTACTTACTACTACACAAGCGCAAAAAATTGTTTCCACTTTCCGGCAGGCGGAAGGTACGCCATATGCCATGCAAAAGTTAGATGCCCAGTATAAGGCCGCTATTCACAGTGATACTTCCCAAGCGGTGTTCAAAGGAGAGGAAGAGAAGAAACTCATTGCCGCCTACCAACAACTGCTTCAGGAAGTGGGAAGGCATTTAGCGGACAACGGCTTTGAATGGGACAAACCCACCCGCTGTTTCAACCGCTTTTACTTCAGCAGAGACGGCAGTATTGATTATTACCTATTCAATATAAACCCGCAGGAGGCAGACAGCCAGAAACAGGCCAAATTTCAGCGGCTTATGAGCCTGTTTATTCAAGGGCACACTCTTCAGCTGCAAGGACCAGTAAAGTTCAGCCAGTGCAGCCCGGTTGTGTACAAAGATTAGCGGCTTACCTTTCCGTTTACCGGCCACTTCTAGAAAATTGGCTTAGAAATGGGTTTTAGTAATTTTTCCTGGTCTGCATAGCACTCTTTCCAAACTTCCTGTACCTTTGCCCAGATTTTGGTGACAGCCTCGGCCTTCTGCCGATGATGTCTTAAAAGGGAATCAGGTGAAAAACCTGAGCTGTTCCCGCAACTGTTATCTTCCTTTACGTTCTGCCCACCGCAGGCCACTGTCTGTTTTACAGATGGGAAGGCCGGGCCGAAGAAGAGAGCCAGGAGACCTGCCAACGTCAAACTTTCACCTGGAGGCTTTCGGGAAAAAAAGCAGCAAGGATGGTGGCCCCGCGTGGGCTGGCGTTTTCGTGTATTTCTTTCGTTGGGGTCTCCTCTGCTTTAAAAGCCGAGGGTATGTTCCGTTGTCTGTTTCTGTTTGTGTGGGTTATGGTTAGCACAGCGTTTCTGGCGCTGCCCCAAAGCTATGCCCAAGTACCAGATACCGTGCAGTTGGCTCCTGTCACGGTGGCGGGCCACCGCTACACCAAGTACGCCGCCGGAGCCCGGGTGCAGACCGTAGACTCTCTCCTCCTGCAACGCCGCCCCGGCGTTTCCTTAGCTGATGTTCTCCAGCAACGCAGCCCGCTGTACCTCAAAAGCTATGGCAACGGCATGACGGCCACGGTGGCGTTCAGGGGTACTTCTTCCAGCCACACCGCCGTTCTCTGGAACGGTTTCAATATTGCATTGCCCACGTTAGGCATGTCAGATTTTGCCTTACTTCCCCCTAGTACCAATACTCAGGTGAGCCTTCAGCATGGTCCCAGCGGTGCGTTGCACGGTAGCGGGGCGGTGGGAGGAGCTGTTCTGCTGGAAAATCCAGTCTCGTTTGCCCCTCAGCAACAAGTACAGGTGCACCAGGAAATAGGCAGCTTCGGGCAACGCCGCACCGCCGCCGCGGGTTCTTTCTCCGATGGCCGCCTTGCCCTCACCTCCTCCTTTACCCGAACGTCTGCTGACAATGATTTCCGGTTTGAGAACACCACCGCCTTCGGGTCTCCGTGGGAAAGGCAGCAGAATGCCGCCTTTGAACAGACCAGCCTGGCGCAGGAGGTACATTACCAGCTAAGTCCGCTGCAGCGGTTCTCGGTGCGGGGCTGGTACGTGAAAACGCACCGGCAGATACAACCGTCCATGGGCAGCGCCAACACCCACGCCCAGCAGGACGACGAAAACCTGCGCCTCATGGGCGAGTGGCAAGGCCTTCTAGCCGGGGGCACCACTACCGTGAGAGCCGCCTACTTCAAAGACCGCCTGGATTACCGTAACAACGCCTCGCTTACTATCGATGACTCCCTTTCCCTTTCCCTTTCTTCCGTTGACACCTACCAAAGCCAAGTAGAGCACGAGCGCACGTTACTCCCTAATCTTCTACTACAGGTTGGGGCCGAGGGCCAGTTATTCAAAGCCGATGTGGGTGGTTACGGCAGAAAAGTAGACGAACAGCGGTTTTCCACGTATGGCTGGCTTCGCTATGACCCGTTGCCTGAACTACAAGTAAGCTTAAACGTGCGGCAGGCTTGGGTACAGGGTTTCAATCCGCCACTTACGCCTACATTGGGCGCGAATGTCAGACTATTGGAACAGAATGGGAATACGCTTTCGGCGAAGGCGAATGTCTCCCGCAGTTACCGCGTACCTACGTTAAACGACCGCTTTTGGCGTCGGGGCGGCAATCCAGCCTTAAAACCCGAAAGTGGTTGGGGCTACGAGGGAGGTTTGGAGCATCATTACAAAAAAGGGCAATTCAGCGGTACTACAGAACTCACGGTTTATGCCTTACAGGTGAAAGACTGGATTCAGTGGCAACGGGCAGCTTCAGGTGAGTATGATGAACCCGTCAATCTACAACACGTGCGTGGGCACGGGGCTGAGTTGGATAGCAGAGGACAGTTCATTTTAAACCCTGATTGGTCTTTCTCCGGAGGCGTGGCCTACGCCTACACTATTTCGCAACAGAAATTACCAGATGCCCGCGCCCAGTTACAGGAACGTCAATTGTTCTATGTGCCCAAGCACAAGGTCGCCTCCTGGGCCGAGGCTCGTTACCGTAGTTGGTGGCTTTCTGGAGATGCCACGTTCACCGGCCGTCGGTTCACGGATAACGACAATAACAACTGGTTACCGGCCTACGTGCTCGTGAATGCCAGTTTGGGCAAAACCTTCCGGTGGAACTCCTTCGAGACCCAGGTTCTGGCTCAGGTGCACAACCTCTCCAATACCGTGTACCAAACCATGGCGTACCGCGCTATGCCGCCGCGCAACTTCCGTCTGGCAGTTTCCTTGACGTGGGCCAAACCTCAAAATATTTCCGCTCAACCCTAATTTTTTTTTCAACACACCCTTACTATGAAAGTAACCCAATTTAAGAAGTACCTCCTGTATGTGCTGTTAGGCAGCAGTACTGTTTTTGCCTCCTGCGACAGCGATGATAAAGATAATCTGCCTACGTTTGAGAACGGAGCGTTTGTGACCAATGAAGGGAATTTTGGATCTCCAACCGGGGAAGTCAGCTTTATTTCCCGCGAGGATAAAACCATTATCCCTGAACTTTTCACTACCGTGAATAATCGTCCCTTAGGAGACGTGGTCCAATCAATGACTTTCGCCAACAACCGGGCTTACATTGTGGCGAACAACAGCCAGAAGATTGAAGTGGTAGATGGGCGCACCTTTGTCTCCGAGGGAGTTATCAATGGTCTGGAAATGCCCCGCTACTTTGCCGCGCTCAACAGTCAGAAAGGCTACGTGACAGAGTGGGTGACCTACAGCGGTGCAGGCAGAGTAGCCGTTCTGGATTTGTCCACTAACCAAATATCTAAAACCATTCCGGTTGGCATTAATCCCGAAGCGCTTCTGCTCCACAATGGCAAGCTTTATATTACTAATAGCGGCGGGAATACTATATCCGTGATCAATACCAATACAGACCAGGTAGAAAGCACCATTACTGTACCAAACGGACCTAACAGCCTGGCGCTGGATGCCACTGGAAATATGTGGGTGCTGTGCGGGATGACGTTCTATAACGCTGACTATTCCGTTGACCTTACCCGTACCACTAATGGACGATTAGTGAAGTTCAACCCCGTTACCCCAAACACCCAGACCTCCCTTGAATTCCCTTCCATGGACAGCCAACCACGCAGTTTGGTCATCAATGGGGCCGGAAATCAACTGTATTATAAATTCGGGAATTCTGTTTACACGTTGTCTACTTCTGCCACCACCCTTTCTTCTAGAGCACTTCTCTCCCGCTCAGGATTATATGGGTTAGGCGTAGACCCCAAGGACAATACCATCTATGTGGGTGCCGGACCTTACAACTCCAACGGACAGGTTATCCGGTTCCAATCTTCCGGCACAGCCATTGACTCATTTCAGGTAAGAGTTCTGCCGAACGGCTTTACTTTCAGATAGGCTGGTTTAAGGTCGTTTACCGGAAATCGGCTCAGAAACGCAACGAAGCCAGATTCAGCTGAGTCTGGCTTCGTTGCGTTTAAGGGTTTATTGACGTATTTGTTCTTCCTGGTTTCCGTCTGAGTTCGGTGCCCTATCTTCTAATTTTCTACCTTAGCAGCATGAAACGTTTTCTTCTCCACAAAACCATGCTGGGCGGGCTTTTGAGTGCCGCTGTTTTCTTTTCCACTTCCTGCAAAGAGGAAGAAAAAGAACTAGTACCCACGTATGAAGCCGGAGTTCTGATTTCCAACGCAAGTGCCACAGGAAACAGTAGTGTGAGTTTCTATGACCGGGCCACCGGTACCGTGGAGCCAGATCTTTTCAATAAGGTAAATGGTCGTTCGCTGGAGGGCAATGTGCTGTCCATGCCCACTGCGTTTGAGAAGATGTTTCTACTGACAAGTAACCAGAAAATAGAAGTTCTTAATGCCCGTACGTTTGCCTCAGTGGGTGTGATGGATGGTTTGCAGGCACCACAAAGCTTTGTAGCGTACAATAGTTTAACCGGGCTGGTAAGCGAATCATTGCCGTTGCCTGATTCTGGGAGAGTGGCCGTGGTGAATCTGAACACGTACCAGGTGATCGGAAGCATAAAGACAAGAAAGAACCCGGGAGTCATGGCTTTGGTAGGGAATAGATTGTTTGTAGCTTATTCTGACAGCAACCAAGTCAACGTCTTTACTATTACACCAGCCAGTGTAGACGCTCCCCTTACCACCAAATTAGAAAAGACCCTTACCATAGGCGACCGCCCCAACAGCATGGTGGTAGACGGTTCTGGATATCTCTGGATTTTATGCAGCGGAAAAGCAGATGCCACTTCCCCGGCGAACAATACCAAAGGACGATTGGTACGCATTACGCCAAGCAACCTCACCGTAGATCCTGTTATCTTTGAATTCCCCGGCACGGCCTTTCAGCCCAAAAACCTTACCTTAAGCGCTAGCCGGAACCGCCTTTACTTTCTGTATGACGGGGTGTATGTGATGGATGCGGGCGCTGCGGCTACAACCCTTCCCAAAGTTCCTCTCATTAACCGCCGCTTCCGGCTCCTGGCTCAGGACCCCACCGATGGCTTGTTGTACACCTCCCCTGCAGCCACTACCGGCAACACTAACTGGGTAATCCGGTACCGCAATACAGGTGCAGTGGTAGATTCTTTCCAGGTGCAGGGCGTGCCTAGTGGGTTCAAGTTCCGGTAAGCGGCTTCAGGCGTACTTTAGCTAAATAAGGCCCAAAACAGGAAAGCCTGCCCTTATACAGAGCAGGCTTTCCTGTTTTAATTCTTACCTGACTATTGGTTGTCTCGGTCTTGTTTTCTTTCGGCCGCGCCACCCACTCCCTGGTTACTTACCCCAGTGTTACGTTCTCTTACCTTATTTTCCTGCTGTTCATAGACGGCCTGGTTGGAAGAGTCTGACGAGGTAGTATTCAAATCGTCCTGGCTTTCATCAGAAAGCCCTTCCGGGTTGCGTTCGGTAGGACTTTTGTCTTTAAAATCACTTTCCTCCACGTTCACTTCGCCCTCACTGGTGCCGGTGCTGCAGGCAGCGGTGCCTACCAGCAATGCGCCTCCTAGAAACAAAGAATAGGAAACACGTTTTATGGGAACAAATAGCTTTTTCATAGATATAGGTCAGTAGATTAGCAATTAGGCAGGCTTTACCAAATACTTGGAACCTGCACAAGGGATAGTACGCGCTTCATAGGTTTTGAGTTAGCCCGGCTTCTGCTTTCCGCCACATTTTACTTTACCGCTTGTTCGGGCTAACCTTAATGAACCCTCTCTCCGTACAACAGAACACGCGGGGCAATCCGGCGTAAGCACTTGTATAAGTTTCACCTCAACTAAAGGAGAAGAAATCATGACCAAAGGAAAAGGCGAAGATAGCCCAAAGCAGCATAGACAAGACCAGGACAGAAGCTGGCGCGATATCAACAGCCAGAACGATCAACTCAACAACAGCAACCGCCACAACAACAACCCTCCGTACGAGGGCACCCCGGAAACCATGTCCAACCCTGGCACACCGGGCAGCGGAAACCAGAAATCCAGCAACAATGACCAGGGAGGCATGGATACCGGCGCGGGCGTAAGCGGACAACCCAACAACGAACACAACCACAACCGCGACCAGGGCACCAACGACCCCAAGTTTCAGGACGGTCCGGTGGCCGGCGGCGCCGATAACACCCGCGGCGAGAACGTACCTTCCAGAGAAGGACACGGCGGCGGCGCGAAGAAGGGGAAATTTGACCCAGAACAACACTCACCGCAGGGTTCCAACTCCAACCCGTCAGACACCCGCGGTTCAGACTCTTCAGACAAAGAGTTCATGAACAACCAGCCCAACGCCAGTACCCTCAAAGGCCACAAAGACAAAGAAGGTCTGGGCAATGAGAAAGAATAACTTCTGGTAGACGAAAATAGACACGGCAGCAGGCTTTTACAACCTGTTTTCCGCAAAAGACCCGGGAAACGTCTCGGGTCTTTTGTTTTGGGCCGGAAACCTGCTTTGCCGTATCTTAGCGAAACTATCTGCCCAAGCAGACAATAACTTCAGTTGATGGAAGCACAACCCAATGAGAATGTGATTACTCCGCAAGTGGTGGCCCAGAGCCTTTCCTTTGAAGGGTACATGGCCTTGGTGCGCGAAGCCGTGGCCCAGGGAAAAACCACGGGCGTAGACCAATCTGATTTTTTGGCCCGGTTAACCAAAGACAACCTGGCCATTATGGAGCGCACCTATACCACTCCGCTTTTGCCCGAACTGGTGAACATGGTGCAAGCTCTGGAAAAACCGCAACTGTGGCTGGTGCTCACCGAAGGTTGGTGCGGTGACGCCGCCGTGCACCTGCCGGTGTTGGCCGCCCTGGCAGAGCAATCGCCAAACATAGAGTTCAGAACCATTCTGCGCACCGAACAACCCGCTGTCATGGACGCGTACCTGACTAACGGCGGCAAAAGTATTCCCAAACTGATTGCGCTGCACGCCGAGACGCTACAACCCTTGGGTTCCTGGGGCCCCCGGCCGTTTGTGCTGCAGGAATATGTGCTGGATTTGAAAAAGCAGGAACTGCCCCTGCTGGAGTTCATCAAGAAATCCTTGGGGTACTCAGAAGAAAATAACGGTCAGGCCCTGCAGGCCGAATTGCTGCACCTGATTCCCCAATGGGCGAAAGCCACGCACGCGTAACATGGCTAAAGTTGTCAAAAGACATCCGTTTCAACGCGACTGGCGCCGTGATTTACTTATTGTTGCGCTTATCAGTATGTTGCTGGCCATGGCCTTGCTGCTGTACACGTTCGGTTTGCCAAATGATTTTATTTACCGGCTGTTCAACGCGTTCTTCTTTCTCTTTCTCCTGATTGCCGGAACCGCCTTTGTCATAGTGCCGGGCGTGAACTGGGTTTTCCTGCGTTTTTCAGGAAAACGGACCAAGAACGCCAAAGCTGTCCCTAAAATTGCCACCCCCAAACGGAACCTGCCTAAAAGGAGTCCTGAGTCCTGAGTCTAGAGTTCTGAGTCAGAATTTTAAACTCAAGATTTTTAACTCAGGACTCAGAACTCAAGACTCAGATCTCCCAAATTATGGAACATCACCTATATATCAAAAACATGGTTTGCCCCCGTTGCATTGCCACGGTGACAGACGTTTTGCACCAACAAGGACTGGCGGTACAGGAGGTGAAACTGGGTGAAGCCGTGGTTACCGGTGACCAGGAACCAGACACCTCGGCTATTGCAGAGGCCTTGCACGCGCACGGGTTTGAACTGCTGCTTGAAAAAGACGAACAGCTTACTGATCTGATAAAAACCACTCTCCTGGAGTACCAGCGCGATCTGGAGGCAAACTACCAGCCCATCACCACCTCGGTGTATCTCTCAGAGAAACTGGGTATGTCTTACCAGCACCTCAGCAAAGTTTTCTCGCAGCACACAGACACTACTATTGAGAAATACCTCATTCGGCTTAAGATTGAGCGTGTGAAAGAACTCATCTCCTACGGCGAGTTAACCCTCAGTGAAATTGCCTTTAAACTACAGTACAGCAGTGTACAGCACCTCTCCAACCAGTTCAGGAAAGTGACCGGCATCTCTGTGACAGACTACAAAAAGAACCCAACCAGTAACCGCACCCCGCTTGACAAACTGGCCTAGACGGTAATTGTATACATTCTAACGCTGAATTTTATAAAAACGCTGATTGCTTAACGGCGTATGAATGAAGGTGAACCTGTTCAACAGAAGAAATTTGAACAGGAAAATAGAGTGTGAATGTGCTATGATATTGTTTCACCAAACACCAATCTTATGCCCAATTCACAACCAAGGTCCGTATTAGACGCCTTACACGAATGTATTTTAGCCTGTGAGCATTGCGCTTCTTCTTGCTTGCAGGAAGAAGATGTGAAAATGATGGCTCGTTGCATCCAAACAGACCGCGACTGCGCCGATGTTTGCCGCCTCACCCATACCCTTCTGGCCAGGGGCTCACAACACGGCAAGCACCTTTTACGCGAATGCATTGAAGTCTGCGAAATCTGCGCCGCCGAGTGCGAAAAGCATGATCACGACCATTGCAAACAGTGCGCAGAAGCCTGTCGCCGGTGCGCTGAGGCCTGTCGGTCACTGGCTGCGTAAGGTTAGTTTCCAGTTGAGGAGAACAGAACAGCCGGAGTTTCCGGCTGTTCTGTTTATGGCGTAGCAAGAAATTCAGCGCACTCTCTTATCTGAAAAATACGTTTCTACTGGTAAGCCAACTGCCGCTTCGTATTAGCAGAAACCCAGCTGAGTGGTAGAATCAAGATTTGGCTTACGCCGATGCCCTATACAAAATTCTATAAGCCTTATATCTAAAGCTGTAACAAGTTTTTCCGGTTTCGCATTTCTTTGCCTCTGTTGCTAGAGTGTTGATTTTAGCGACGTATGATAATCTATTGAACTTGCTCTCACGTCATGGCGCATTCCCACACTCACTCGCACGACCACCACGGGCATTCCCACGGTCATAGCTTGCCCGCTTCAGGAAACCTGAACACGGCTTTTCTGCTGGGCATTACCTTGAACATCCTGTATGTGGCCGTGGAGGCCGGAGCCGGTTGGTGGTACAATTCCCTCGCCCTACTCACCGATGCCGGGCATAACTTCACCGATGTCATCAGCCTGCTACTCGCCTTCTTCGCCCTGAAAATGGCTCAACGCAAACCCACCGATAGGTTCACCTACGGCTACGGAAAAAGCACCACGCTGGTCTCCTTGCTCAACGCGGTGCTGTTGCTCCTGGCAGTAGGCGCCATTGGCTGGGAAGCCATTCAACGATTGGGAACGGCACCCGCCCTCAACGGAACGGCCATCTCCCTGGTCTCCGGCATTGGGATTGTCATCAACGCTGGTACCGCCCTCCTCTTCTTCCGCGACAAAGACCATGACATCAACGTGAAAGGCGCGTACCTGCACATGGCTGCCGATGCGCTGGTCAGTCTGGGCGTGGTCATATCTGGTCTGGTCATGTATTATACCAATTGGTTCTGGGTAGATGCCGTCATGAGCCTGGTCATTGTGGCGGTGATTGTCTGGAGTACCTGGAGTTTACTGCTGGAATCCCTTCGCCTCAGTTTAGATGCCGTTCCGCACGGGATTGACTTAGCCGCCATCAGGTCATATCTGCTGGAGGTACCCGGCGTGGCCGAAGTACACGACCTGCACGTATGGGCCATGAGCAGCACTGAAAATTCTCTTACCGCGCACCTGGTTCTGGAGGATGGTTCATCAGAGCTTCAACTTTCTGAGATTACCGCCAAACTGCGCGACCATTTCCACATTCCGCACGTGACCTTGCAGGTAGAAAGGAGCGCAGAAAGCTGCGCCGATGCCGGCGTGTATCACTAAAAATAGCCTTACTGTTTCCAGACTCTTTTCGCAAAAGGATGCGCAAAACAGTACCCCCATTTTTTTGAATCGCGTATAAAAAAGTTCACCAAACTTCAAGCCTATGCGTTCTGAGTATAAACCGGCCATTGATGCGTTGCTCGCCTGCATCGCGGCCTGCGACCACTGCGCCACCGCCTGCCTGCAGGAAGATGAAGTGAAAAAGATGGCGCGCTGCATTCACCTTGACCTGGACTGCTCTGCTTATTGTGGTCTTACGGCCTCGTTCCTGTCTAAAGGTTCTGAGCACGCGCGTCTGGTGCTGCGCCAATGCATAGAAATCTGCGAAGCCTGTGCCGTAGAATGCGAACGCCACGCCCACGACCATTGCCAGGCCTGCGCCACTGCTTGCCGCCGTTGCATTGAAGTCTGCCAGGAACTCATCCCTAAATCTGACCCCATCGCTGAACTGCTTTACGCTTCAGCTACATAACATCTGACTAACCATTTTCGCCTGATTTATTGAAATAAGCCCTAAAACGAAGAAGCTCCCTCTACAGTAGGAGCTTCTTCGTTTTTGTAGGGGCAATCCCTTGTGGTTGCCCTAAACAATAGCCATAGCAATTGGCAGAATAATAGGATTCACCCATCAATCTGGAACCTGTCTGGTGCGGGGAAACTGAAAAGGGCAACCACAAGGGATTGCCCCTACATCATCAGCGTATCTTCTACAGAATTGCATAAAATATTCAGCATTTGAGCCGGAGTTCGGCGTTGGTGCTGAGTTGGTAGAGATGCGCGGTTCTTCGCGGAGCGGCTGGTACTAAATTTTATAACACCAGGTACAAAATGCTGTAACGACCTCGCCGCCTGCCACCCGTATCTTTGTACCATACATTGAACCTGAATTAACTACTATGGCAACCCTTACAAGAGAAAAAACCAAATCTGCCATAAAAAATAGCTTTCCTATAGATGGCATGAGCTGTGCCGCCTGCGCCGTGAGCGTAGAATCTATGCTGCAGGCTCAGCCCGGCGTACAAAGCGCCGCCGTGAACTTCGCGAATAAGACCGCGCTGGTAGAATACGCCCCCGGCACCAACTTAAGTACGCTTCAAAAAGCGTTGCAGAGTGTAGGCTATGACATGCTCATCCAGAAAGAAGAGGCTACCCAGGAGGCGCAGGAAGCCCGCGAGCAGGAAGCCTACAGCCAAATCAAAACCAAGACCATTTGGGCCGCCGCCCTGTCTTTGCCGGTAGCGATCATTGGCATGTTCTTCCACCACATGCCCTATGGCAACTGGATTATGCTGGCCCTCACGCTGCCGGTGGTGTTCTGGTTTGGCCGAAACTTCTACGTAAACGCCTTCAAACAGGCCCGCCACGGCAAAGCCAACATGGACACGCTGGTGGCTCTGAGCACCGGCATCGCATTTCTGTTCAGCGCCTTCAACACCTTTTACCCGCAGTTCTTCCTGTCCAGGGGGCTGGAGCCGCACGTGTATTATGAGGCCGCCACCGTCATCATCGCCTTTATTCTGTTAGGCAAACTGCTGGAAGAACGGGCCAAATCCCGCACCTCGGGCGCTATCAAAAAGCTGATGAGCTTGCAGCCGAAAACGGTAAAAGCGATTCGTAACGGACAGGAAGTAGAACTGCCCATTGAAGACGTGCTGGTGGGCGATGTGTTGGTAATCCGGCCGGGCGAGAAAATTCCGGTAGATGGCCGGGTGGTCAGCGGTTCCTCGTTCCTGGACGAGAGCATGATCAGCGGCGAGCCGATTCCGGTGGAGAAAAAAGCCGGCGACCAGGTATTCACCGGCACCATCAACCAAAAAGGCAGCTTGCAGATTTCGGCGGAGAAAGTAGGCGCTCAGACGCTTTTGGCCCAGATTATCAAAATGGTGCAGGAAGCGCAAGGCTCTAAAGCGCCCGTGCAGAAACTCACCGATAAAATTGCCGGTATCTTCGTGCCCATTGTAATCGGGATTGCCCTGCTCAGTTTCGCGGCCTGGTACTTCCTGGGCGGCGACAATAACGTGACGCACGCCTTGTTGGCAATGATTACCGTCTTGATTATTGCCTGTCCGTGCGCTTTAGGTTTAGCGACGCCAACCGCCATTATGGTAGGCGTGGGCCGCGGTGCCGAAAACGGTATTCTCATTAAAGACGCCGAAAGCTTGGAAACGGCCCATAAACTCACCGCCATTGTGCTGGATAAAACCGGCACCATTACCACAGGCAAACCCGAGGTTACTGAACTGAAATTCTTTACCTCACCAGAAGTAAGTGATGTCTTGGCTGGAGTCTTACTGGCTATGGAAAACCAATCAGAGCACCCCTTGGCCGAGGCTGTTTCCAAACATCTCACCGAGCGAGGCACACAACCGGTCATCCTGGAGCATTTTGAAAGTGTGACCGGTAGAGGCGTGCAGGCGCAGTACCAAGGCCAAACCTATTGGCTCGGGAACGAGAAGTTGATGCAGGAGAACGACCTTCGGTTTACCGATGATTTAGAGAAAACGGCTCAGAAACTCAAAGCCGAGGCCAAAACAGTGGTCTTCGCCGGAACAAAAGGTCAGGTAGTTGCGCTTATTGCCATCGCTGATGCTGTCAAAGATACTTCGGCGCAAGCCATTCAAGACCTGCAGCACCTTGGGCTACAAGTGTACATGCTCACTGGCGACAACGCCCAGACCGCTGCCGCCGTGGCCCAACAAGTAGGCCTGCAACACTTCAAAGCCGAGGTGATGCCCCAGGACAAAGCCGATTTCATCCAGGAACTGCAACGCCAGGGACACGTGGTAGGCATGGTGGGCGACGGCATCAACGACTCACAAGCCTTGGCGCTCGCCGATGTGGGCATTGCCATGGGCCGGGGCACCGACATTGCCATGGACGTGGCCAAAATCACGCTCATGCACTCAGACCTCAAAGCCATTGCTAAGGCCATCAAACTGAGCAAAGCCACGGTGCGTACCATCCACCAGAACCTGTTCTGGGCGTTTATTTACAACGTCATCGGGATACCGGTAGCGGCGGGTTTATTGTATCCCGTGTGGGGATTCCTGCTAGATCCTATGTTGGCGGGTGCGGCCATGGCGCTTAGTTCGGTTTCCGTAGTAACCAACAGTTTGCGCCTCCGGACGTTAAATCTGTAGTATTGCTGATTGTTACTTATTGATTGTTCGCATTCCTACATGTTCCAATTCTTAATTGTTAATTCTAATTCCTAATTCTTGAAATATGAGCACCCAAAAGTTCAAAACCAATATCAAGTGCGGAGGCTGTATCGCCGCCGTGACACCTTCCCTTGACAACACGCCGGGTATTTACCAATGGCAGGTAGACACCGCCAGTCCAGACAAAGTCTTAACCATTGAAGGCGATGCTTCTTCTGACACCGTGATTCAGGCAGTGGAACTCGCGGGCTACACCGCCACCAAAATTGACGATTAAGTTGCTTAAAGCAGAACGGCCACTTCCATTGAGTGGCCGTTCTGCTTTCATATGGTGGGACAATGAAGTGAGAGGGGCTTGGTTTTTCCGCCTGATTCCTGAGCCGTAAGTGTTAGAATTATCATAAGTTTACCGGCGCATCGTTTACAGGTAAACTACACCATTCGGCATGTTCAAACATCTTCTGTTCTGGATTCTCCTTTTCTTCAGTTGCACGTTTTCTTCTGCATGCCACGCTCAAACCACCTCCCCCGCTACTACGGCTACAGGCAAATACCGCTACCTGCTCTTGTCGAAAGCTGGAACATTGTCGCGCTTTCGCATCCAGATTGGGGAACCCATCACGTTTAAGCGTTTCCAGGACAAGAAGCTGCAAACCATGGAAGTGCTGGACATTAGGGGGAACTCTTTTTATGTAGAAGGTCTGGAGGTGCCGCTAAAAGATGTAGAAAAAATCAGGCTCAGGAACCACACTGGCGGCCGGAAAGTAGCGCACTTTGTCGGTTCTTTCCTTAAAGCGGGGGGCAGCATTTTTACCCTGGTGGGTGGCATCAATGTGCTGGCCAACCTCAATGACAAGCCTGACCGAATGGATGCTTTCCAGACCCTAGGCGGAGCGCTGGCCCTGTATGGCATTGGGGAAGGCTTGCACGTCCTCCGCAACGGCACGTATAAAATCAATAAAAAATGGACGCTGAAGGTCATTGAGATGTACTAACCTCATTTGGCTTCAAACGTCCATTTCTGTTTTGTATCTCCTTTCTAGATAATGGCTTTAAAAGGCAATTCTTCTTTTTAATGCTACGATGTAGGGGCAATCTCCAGAATATTCTCAGCACGGGAAATCATCCCCTACCCCTTCAAAGGGGACGGAATGCGTGAAGGCCTTAACTACTTATGAGCTGCAAGACAGCATGGAGCAACCGGCTTTCTGGCTGGCCCAATCAGGGCGTTTGGCGAAGAACTCCTCATGGTTGCGGGAATACGGGTCTTTCATGGCGGCCTGTAGTTTCAGGAACAGCGTATTCTCCCCGCGTTCCAGTTCTTCTATGGCTTGGTGCAAAAGATAATTCCGGAGGATGATTCTGGGGTTGGCTTTCTGCATGCGTTCCCTTGCTTCTTCGCGGGTGCTAGTGTTGGCTTTGAGGCGGGTAGCGTAATCCTGCATCAAGGTGAACAAAGTGGCACGCTCTGCTGCCTCCACTTCCCGGTAGAAACTATCCTGGAAATGCGCGGTCACCTCGGCCTCGGTGCCTACTTCTTCCGGCAGGTCTATAAGCAATTGGAAGAAGATAGTCATGTCCAGGTTGAGGGTGTAGAGCACATCGGTAAAGCGGGTAATCAATTCCTGATCGCCTTCTTTTACTTCGTCTAAGCCCAGTTTATTCGCCATCATGGCGTAATACTTCTCGTGGAAAATATCGCCGTAAGTTTCCAAGATAGCTACTAGTTCCTCAGTACCCGATAATAAAGGCGCGATGGCGCTGGCCAGACAACCCAGGTTCCAGTAGGCAATGGAGGCTTGCTTCCCGAAGGCGTACCGGCGGCCCGGTAAATCGGTGGTGTTGGGCGTGAAGTCTGGGTCGTAGTCGTCCAGGAAGGAAAAGGGTCCGTAGTCAATGGTGAGGCCCAGGATTGACATGTTATCGGTGTTCATGACGCCGTGCACAAAGCCTACGCGCATCCACTCCACCATAAGGTTGGCGGTTTTCTCCATGATTTCTTTAAACCAGGCTAAAATCCGGTTTGCGCCCTGCAGGTGCGGGTAGTAGCGGTCAATGGTCCAGTCTACCAGTTTCTGCAAGTTCTCGTTTTCGCGGCGGGCGGCGGGCATCTCAAAACTCCCGAAACGTAGAAAACTGGGGGCCACGCGCATGACAATGGCGCCAGGCTCATAGGCGGGGTTGCCGTTGTAGAACATATCGCGCAGCACCTGGTCACCGGTAGAGACCAGGCTCAAAGCTCTGGTGGTAGGTACGCCCAGGTAGTGCATGGCCTCACTCATGAGGTATTCCCGCACAGAGGAACGCAGCACGGCTCTGCCATCGGCGCGACGCGAGTACGGGGTAAGTCCGGCACCTTTTAACTGCAATTCCCAGGATTTCCCGTCAGGGGCTTCCCACTCGCCCAGCGTTATGGCCCGGCCATCGCCTAGCTGCCCGGCCCAGTTCCCGAACTGGTGTCCGGCGTAGCAGGCGGCGTAGGGGTACATTGACGGGGCCACTCGGTTTCCGCCCAGGATGTCAATGTCTTTCTGGTCCGTGGGTTTTTCAATGCCGAGTTCCTGAGCCAGTTCCTCTGACCAGGCCAACAGTTCGGGTTTGTTCACGGGCGCGGGGATGGCCTTGCTGTACAGGACACCGGGGGTCTGGCGCGGTTTGGTATTGCCGCTGTCATCGCCGTCAAAGGCGGCGACAAACTCGTTTTTATATTCTTTTTCGCTTAAAGACTGCATAGGTTTCTGAGTATAAGTGCTCTTACGGCTAGTTTCTCTTAAGTTGAAGCAGACACTAGCGGAGCTTTCTTTTAACAGAAATAAAGGGAAAGTAGTTGACTTTAACCATTATCTTTTTCGGGGAAGGGGTTTCTTTTGTAAGGTTCTGGCCTATCATGCTGTCAGCTTGGTTTACCGGAGGATACTCCTTCCAGTTAATGAATTCCTGGTTTAGAATCAGAGGCAAACTCGTTCTGACTCAAGTAAAAAATAAAACTTTAGACAGGTATCTCGCATAAAAACATGCGGGTTGCGGCAAATACCTACGTTAAACTTTAGTACCTTTAAATGCCTTTACAAGCCTTATTTACAATATTTTAACTTTAACCGGTTTAAAATATCAATTTGATTACAAGAGGTATCAACTGGCAGAAGGGGGAGTTTATTATGACGTACTGTTTAGGAATAAAAGTGAAAGAGGGGCTGGTTGCCATTGCAGACACCAGAATAACCGCAGGCTCTGACACCACAGAGAAAAAGAAAATTTACGTTCAGCAACACGGGCAGCATTCGCTCTTCATCATGACCAGCGGGCTCAGGTCTGTGCGCGACAAAGCGGTTCTCTACTTCCAGGAACTCATGGAAGAAGGTGCCGAGTACAACAAGCTGTACAAAGCCGTCAATGACTTCGGGGCACAGGTAAAACGGGTGGCCAAAGAAGACAAAGAACAGCTGGAACAGGCGGGCCTTCGGTTTAACCTGCACACCATCATCGGCGGGCAGTTGCAGGACGACGAAGAGCATAAACTTTTCCTGCTGTACCCCGAAGGCAACTGGGTAGAACTGGGCCAGGGCGCTCCGTTTGTGGTCATCGGGAACTCCGGACACGGCAAGGCCATCCTTAACCGGGCCCTTACAGATGATTCTTCCATGCAAATGGCCTTAAAAACCGGATTTTTATCGTTTGACTCCACCCGCGTCAGCGCCAATGACGTAGACTTTCCTATTGATGTCGTGCTCTACCGCGCTAACAGTTTTGAGATGGTAGAACACCGGTACACCAAAAAAGACCTGGAAAGTATCTCTGAACAATGGGCCTCTGAACTGAAATCTGCCTTAAATAAACTTCCGGACATCTGGATGGAAGCAGCCTTCAATAAGATTCCTGTGCCTACCGAAAACCTATGAAATTAGAGGTAACTGTCAAGATGAGGTATGAAATCATTTCCTCTTCCTCTGTCATCTTGAGCATATTGCCCTTCCAATCAGATAAACAAAGAGTGTGGGATGAAGCCTTTCAGGTGGTACCTGGGGTAACCATGCAGGAAGTGCCCGCCGCCGTTGGCGAAAAGCGGATGAAGATTATTGACGTGCCAGACGCGGGCGATGTCACGTTTGCTTTCTCGGCTAAAATAGAGAACCAGCTACAGGCCATTCCCAGCACTGAGCTGGTAGATGTTTCCATTCCGCTCATGCCCGCCTCTGTGCTGCGCTACCTGCACCCCAGCCGGTATTGCCAGTCAGACCGGCTGTACAAGTTTGCGCACCACAAGTTCGGGAATATTCCCCACGCCTTTGACAAGGTAATGGCCGTGCGCGACTGGGTGCATGAGAATGTGGAGTACCGAGGCGGCTATTCTACCTCGCACACCTCGGCCTTTGACACCATTACTGAACAGGTAGGCGTCTGCCGTGATTTCGCGCATTTGGGGGTGGCTTTGTGCCGAGCCCTCACCATTCCGGCCCGTTATTTCACCGGCTATTCTTACCAACTGCAGCCCTCTGACTTCCACGCTTGCTTTGAGGCCTACCTGGGCGGGCATTGGGTGCTCTTCGATTCCACCAAAATGGTGCCCCTCAACGGCCTGGCGAAAATTGCCACCGGCGCAGATGCCACTGAAACCGCTTTCGCCAGCACCTTCGGCAACCTCCATTTCAAGGAACATGAAGTTAGCGTAAACTTGTTAGATTCTGATTTTGAAGCTGTAAACAGCGACAGCCTTGAGCAAGGCTATTCGTTTTCCTGAGGAACGGCCAGGGCGTAGACACTTATAGGAGCTGCACACACTACCAGCTCTTTGGAGTTGTTTTGCTAAAAACAGGTTCTAAACGTGAAAACCTGTGAGGTCTCCAAGACCTCACAGGTTTAAAAAGTACTGGCTCAACTGGCGCGAGACTCCAGTCTCGTGACAAAGGATGAAGCGAGTCTCCAGACTCGCCGGGAACCACCAACAGAATAGCGAAACAGCTTTACTGAGTTTCTTTAAAAATTTCCCAAAAAGGCCAGAAGACCTACCGGCCTCCCCTCTTCCCCGATGCCCAAGGCATCAACTTCCAGAGTTCCATCAAAATCACGGCACCTACGGCTAACCCGGCGGCTATTTTCCATTGGTCCCACCCGAAGGTTGCAGGAATAGTGAAGATGCCTCTGATGCCCGGCAATACCGTCAATCCATACAACCCGAAGCACAGCAACACCGCGCCTATCACATATTTGTTCTGGAAGAAACCGGCACCAAAGGCGGTCTGGGTGTTAGAACGCGCCGCGAAGGTTTGCAGCGTACGGGCCAGAATCAAGGTGGTAAACGCCATGGCAATGCTCATCTCCTCTGAGTGCTGCAACCCAATGTACTGGGAGATAATTACCGCCACGCCAATCAGAATACCGCGCATGAGCACGCTCCGTAGGGTGCCGCCCGCAAAAATTCCTTCGTTGATGTCACGGGGTTTGCGGTGCATTACGTTGGGTTCGGCTTTCTCTACGCCCAAAGCAATGGCGGGCAGAGAGTCATTGAGTAGGTTGATGAACAGCAACTGAATGGGCGTAAACGGGTTCACCCAGTCCAGCGCCAAAGCGAATAGGATGGCAACGATAGCGCCCAGGTTCCCAGAGAACAGATAAGCGATGGACTTTTTAATGTTGTCCAGCACGGTTCTTCCTACTGATACGGCACTGATGATAGAGACGAAATTATCATCGGTCAGAATCATGGCGGCGGCGTCTTTGGCCACATCGGTGCCGCTGCCCATGGCTACGCCAATATCGGCTTGTTTCAGGGCCGGAGCATCGTTCACGCCGTCGCCGGTCATGGCGGTAATCTTGCCTTTCCGCTGCCAGGCGCGCACAATCCTGATTTTATTCTCCGGCGAGACGCGGGCGTACACGGCAATATCCTCCAACTGACGGTCCAGTTCTTCTTCTGACAAAGCATCCAGTTCCTGCCCGGTTAAGGCGATGTCGTTTTCATCCATCAGGCCAATGTCTCGGCCAATAGCCCGGGCAGTGGTTTTGTGGTCGCCGGTAATCATGACCGTTCTAATGCCTGCTTTCTTGGCTTCGGAAATGGAGGCGTACACTTCTTCGCGGGGAGGGTCAATCATAGCGTTCAAGCCTACCAGCACCAAGTCATTTTCGTCTTCAAAGGAAACGCCGTTGCCATTGGAAAGCGGTTTGTAGGCGAAGGCCAGCACCCGCAAGGCACGGTCAGAAAAGTCTTCGTTCTGGTTTTGTATAGATTCCAGGAGTTCTGGGGTGAGGGGTTGTTCTTCTCCGTTTAGCAGTACGCGCGAACAGCGGGAGAACACCACATCTGGCCCGCCTTTGGTGAGCATCAGCCGCTGGCCGTCAATGGTGTGCACGGTAGACATAAGCTTGCGTTCTGAGTCAAAGGGCAGCTCAGCTTCGCGTTTATACTGTTTCCGAAGCTCAGTGTACGGTTGCTGTTTCTTGTTGCTGAACGCGATGAGTGCTATCTCAGTGGGGTCGCCCATTTCGGCACCGTCTTCATTTATCTGGGAATCATTGCAGAGTACCGCAATTTGCATCAGGCGCCGCTCAGAGATGGACCACTGCGCCGGGTCTTCAGTGAATTCCTCAGAAGGCTCACTGGGGATGAAGAACTCCACCACGGTCATTTTGTTCTGGGTGAGCGTGCCGGTTTTATCAGTGCAAATGACGCTGGTAGAACCCAGGGTTTCCACGGCGGGCAACTTGCGGATGATGGCGTGGCGCTTGGCCATCTTGTTGGTGCCCACGGCTAATACGATGGTCACGATGGACGAAAGCGCCTCGGGGATGGCGGCCACGGCCACGGCTACGGCAAACATGAAGGCTTTGAGCAGCGCATTGGTCATGTTACCGGTGTCACCATCTACCCAGACGCGGAACGCCTCCACCCCGAAAATGACGATACACAGCGCCAGAATCACCCAACCCAGTTTCTTGCTGAAATCAGCTAATTTGCGCTGGAGCGGGGTTTGCTTGTTTTCGGCGGAAGCGAGTAAACCGGCTATTTTCCCAATTTCGGTCTTCTCAGCGGTGCCGGTGACTACAAATTTTCCGCGGCCGTACACCACCAGTGCACCACTGAACACCATGTTCTTGCGGTCGCCCAGGGCTACTTCCTCCGGAATTTCTTCGGTTTGTTTTTCCACTGGCACAGACTCGCCGGTGAGCATGCCTTCGTCTATGCGCAGGGAGTTACTCTGCACCAGCCGCCCATCGGCGGAAACGAAATCGCCGGCTTCCAGCACCACCACATCGCCGGGCACCAGTTCGCGCGCGGCCATGGTTTGGGTCACGCCATCGCGCAGCACTTTGGCAGACGGCGCCGACATTTGCCGGAGTGCGTCTAAGGCGCCTTCAGCTTTCTTGGTTTGCACCACGCCTACCACCGCGTTCAGGAGAAGCACCGCAAAAATGATGACCGCCTCTATGACTTCGCCCAGCACCAACTGCACCGCCGCCGCAATGAGCAGCACAATAACCATGGGGTCTTTGAAGCTTTCCAGAAACAGTTTCCAGATGGGGTCTTTGGAGGCTTCGGTCAGTTCATTGGGCCCATACGTCTGCAACCGCTGTTGCGCTTCGGCACTGGTAAGGCCTTTGACAGATGCCTGAAACTCTTGTAAAACTTGGTCTGCGGGGCGCTGGTAAAATTCCATGAAACAACGGTTTGGCTGATTTTCTAAGAGCGCTCACAAGCAGAGCCTCCCTCTTTCCTTCACCTCTTCCAAAATTGTCACGTTGGCTTATACGCAGATTATGGGTAGGTTTCTACCCTGTTTTGGAAAATAGCCCTGTAAAACAGACGCTAGCCCCAGAAAGAGTCTTTTCTGAAAGCAAAACAGCTGGCATGGAGGTCTTGTTTTAGGCTTGCTTTCAGTAAAACAGCGGGTAAAAGGCAAATCAGGAATCGACTAGGCCGGAGAATCCTTCAGTAGTGCGGGAGGTCACAAACTCTATCACTCTAAGCTCCACCAGGTCCTGGTACACGAAGGGATCTTCCTGCATAAGTGCTTCTACCTCGGGTTTGCTGTCTGCTTTGCAGAAAATGAGGCCGCCGTCACGCGGTACTTTCCGGCCCGAGGCAAGGAAGTGCCCGCTAGTATAGCCTTTCTCCACGAAGGCCATGTGCTCTGCCAAGAATGGTTCAATCTCTGAGAAAGGTACTTTATAGGTGAGTTCAATAAGGAACATACAGCATTGGGTTGGTGACCGGTAAAGCAACGATTTCTATCTCTCTGGCTCATTTCCAGAAAACAGGCCCTAAACGTTCTTCTTGTCAGGAACCTAATTATACACAAGTCTTACGGAATGATGTTAAACTCCCAGGCATGCCCTGCGTTTTCTTTGTAACGGTAAAAATCAACCGTAATTACTATCAGCATTTCTATGAAAACACTGTTCTCCCTTGCCATAGCATTGTCCTTGGGCCTTTTATCGGCTGAGGCGCAGCACGAGCATCATATGCCCCCGGCTAAAAAAGACACTAACCCGGCTGTGAAACAAGCCGCTCCCAAGAAAAAAGTAACTCCGGCTACCCAGCCGAAGACGACGAAAGCACGGCCCGTCAAAAAGAAACCCGCGCCAGCCAAAACCAAACAAACATCGATCACGCCTGCCGTTGACCATTCGCAGCATCAAATGTCCGCTGATAGCCTGAATCGGGCGAAGACAACCGGGCACGAAGGACATACCATGTCCACTGATACCACCAAAAGCCACCAGCACCACACCGTAATGCAGATGAACCACGCCGCGATGACTTCTGACACTACGCAGCACGCCGGCATGAATCATAGTATGGGCGGCATGAGCCACGCATTCTCCCGCAACCTGCCCATGAACCGGAACGGCTCCGGCACGTCCTGGCACCCCGATGCCACGCCCATGTACGGCTACATGAAACACGCCGGCGACTGGATGCTCATGTTCCACGGCCAGCTCTGGCTTCGCTACAACAAGCAAGATATTTTCAATAAAGGCTCGCGCGGCGATTCCCAACTAGACGCTCCCAACTGGTTTATGGGCATGGCGCAGCGCGAGGTGGGTAAACGCGGATTGTTGCGATTCAGTGTGATGATGAGCCTGGATGAACTGACCATGGGTGACCGTGGCTATCCCTTGCTGTTCCAGAGCGGCGAGACCTACGGGGGCGGAAAACGCTTGGTAGATCGCCAGCACCCGCATGATTTGTTTTCTGAGATAAGCGTGGGCTACACGCACATGCTCAACCAGGACATGGACGTCTATGGTTTTGTGGGATACCCTGGCGAGCCGCCGGTGGGCCCGCCCGTGTTCATGCACCGCATCTCGGCGTTCAACAACCCAGAGTCGCCGTTGGGCCACCACTGGCAGGATGCCACGCACATCACCTTTGGGGTAGCCACGCTGGGTTTCCGGTACAAACAGTTCAAGATAGAAGGCTCTAACTTCACCGGCCGTGAGCCCAATGAGAACCGCTACAACTTTGACAGACCACGCTTTGACTCCTATGCCGCGCGTTTGTCTTATAACCCTTCTGAGAACTGGGCCCTGCAAGTATCGCGCGGCTGGCTGAAAAGCCCTGAGTCCCTGGAGCCCGAGGAAGACGTGACCCGTACCACTGCCTCGGCCTTGTACAGCCGGGCCTTGCCGGGTGGCGACGACCGCTTCTTTACCTCGGCCTTTATCTGGGGCTTCAACGGCGGCGGCCATCACCAGGAACACTCGGCCATTGCCGAAGCCAACCTCCAACTAAACAGAACCGCCCTCTACGGCCGCTACGAATACGTGCAGAAAACGCCCGGCGAACTAGACCTCACCAACCAGTTTGACCACCACGAGGTCTTTGACGTGCACGCCCTTACTTTGGGCACGAGCCAACGTGTCGCCAACTTTGCCAATACATATTTAACCGTTGGCGTGCAGGGCACTGTTTTCGCACCAGACAAATTGCTAAAGCCACTGTACGGCAAAACTCCGGTTTCGGGTGAGATTTACCTCAGACTGAACCCTGGTTTGATGATGGGCAGCAGCCGGGCACGTACCTCCTCTTCGGGGATGCAGCACCAGCATTAAGCACTTATTAGAGGTAGTTAGCAGCCCTCTCGTTTGAAGCTTGTTTTTAGGAAAACAGGTCTTAAACGGGAGGGCTGTTTTTTTTAAGGAAGTTTACTGGCGCGAAACTCCAGTCTCGTGACTCAGCATAAAGCGAGTCTCCAGACTAACCGGGAACCAAGGTAATATTGCTGTGTGTAGAGTTAACGTAAGCGATCTACGCACCAAGGAACAGCCAATCTCCAGATTGGCGAAAACAGAAAGGCAACCGGTACAGATGCTCGCAGGTTCTCCGGATGCTACTAGCGTCTTTTGGGCAGGCGGTATTTCGGCGGTAAGCAAAACTCCACTCCTTACTTTAAGAATGATTACTGAAGGATGGGGAGAAAAGGCAGCTCACTCCAGTGCTACACTTAAAGATTCTGCTTCTGCCTGATGTCGTTTCCTACCCAATTCCTGGTACACAGGCTCAAACCATTCCCCTTTCAAGACTCAGGACTCCTTTAAAGGCTGTTTTCAATTCCTTTGCTGAAGGCGTCAATAAAGGCGTGTTTGAGTACGTTGATGAACGTCTTCCAGCCGTTGGTTTGCGGATTATTGAGGTCGCCTTTGATGGGAATTTGGGTTGCTATCTGGTCGCGGGGTTGGTTTTCGGCGGCCTCGGTGAAGACCCCGATGACGGCTTCTTTCACGGCACTCAGAATACCGCCTTCTTTCTTGTCTTTCTTCCAGTTCAGGACTTTTACCTCTTCAAAGAACGGTTTAATGTAGCCGTCCAGTTTGCCATCTGTTGCTTTGAGTTCGGCGTACATGTCAAGCTTTCCGCGCTCCACGTCAAACTTGGCGTAGGCTTTGATGAAGTTGTTCAGGCTGGTGAGGTTCACGCCCGTCAACTGACAATCGGCATCAAAATCTGGGATGCGTTTGAGGGCGTTCACCTGCATCTTTCCTTTGAGGGTTCCGCCGCCAATAGACTTGCCGCTCACCGTTACTGAGGAAGGCAGCTTTTTACCTACTTCCTCCACATTGGCCAGGTTGAGGGCTACCAGTTCCATGCTGCTGATATGGAATCGGACATCGGGCGAAGCCGTGAAATTCATGAACGCGAACCTGCCGTTGTGCACCTCATAGCGGTTGATGGTGATGGGCATCAGGTCTTTGACCACCTCGGTCCAATGGTCCAGACTGGGGTCATCTTTGGAGCTGCCAGACGAGGCACTGGTCACCATGTTCAGCACCGGGCTGGTCATAAACACCTCGCCTACCAGTTTGCCCTTGAACAAAGACTTCCACTCAATGGACAAATCGGTGTGCGGAATGGTCAGGAACGGGTACTTGGGATTGCCTTTTTCTTCTTTCAAGACCAGCCCCTCAATCTGGTACGCCCCTCTGATGAGCGCGATGTCCACGTCTTTTACGTAACCGGTATAGCCGGGCAGTTCTTCCAGCGTTTTGTTTACGTAGTTTTTCACAATGTACGGAAGCGCAATCCTGAACGCCAGCAGCAAGACCACCACTGCCAGTCCTATCTTCAATGGTTTTGTAAGCCGAATAGCCATTTCCAAAAAGGTTATTGTACAAAACTTTTCTTAACCTTTGGGTAGATACGCAAGCAGACCAAGTGCAGTTAACTAACAGCCGTCCTGCTACTGCTTCTGAACTCATCCATTGCAAAGGCTGTTTCTTTCCTGCTGAGATGAGCTTTTAAGCCGATTTTCTAAAATAGGCTCATAAACGCATTTTCTAACTCAGAACACTTAACTCAAGACTCAGCACTCCTTTTAGTACCTTTGTCCAAATTTTGAATCCGTTGAACGCCGCTCCCAAAATCCTGCTCATTACCCCGCCGCTTACGCAGCTGAACACACCTTATCCCGCTACGGCCTACATTAAAGGCTTTCTGCAGGGCCGGGGCTTTAACGTGACACAGGCTGATTTTGGCTTGGAGCTGGTTTTGCGCCTGTTTTCCCGGAAAGGACTGAACCAGGTATTCCAAACTATTCTGGACGGAACTTACGAGTTGTCAGACAACAGCCAGCGGATGCTGCGTCTGCGCAAGTCCTACCTGGATACCATTGAGCCGGTCATCCGTTTCCTGCAGGGCCGCGACAGCACCTTGGCGCACCCTATTGCCATGGGTTCTTTTCTGCCGGAGGCCAGTCGCTTTTTGCAGTTAGCGGATTTGGAAGAAGCCTTCGGAACCATGGGCATCACCGACCGTGCCCGGCACCTGGCTACGCTGTATCTGGAAGATTTAGCTGATTTGATCAAGGAGACCGTTTGCCCGCACTTCGGCTTCAGCCGCTACGCGGATAAACTGGCAATGAGCGCCACTTCGTTTGACCCGTTAGAGGATGAGTTGCAAACTATTCCTAATCTGGTAGACCAGATGCTGCTGGATATATTAGCCGAACGGATGCAGGAAGTACAGCCCGATGTGGTGGGATTTTCGGTGCCTTTTCCCGGCAATTTGTACGGCGCATTGCGATTGGCGCAGTTCATCAAGCAAAAATACCCGCATGTGAAAACGCTCATGGGCGGTGGTTACCCGAACACCGAACTGAGAAGTCTGCGCGAACCTCGCATTTTCAAATACATTGACTTCATCACCTTGGATGACGGAGAAGGCCCATGGCTGAAGCTGCTGGAGTTTTTCCAAGGTCAGCGTTCTGTGGAGCAACTGCAACGCACGTTCCTGCTGCTGAACGGCGAAGTGCAATACATCAATGGGGCCATCGATGCTGATATTCCGCACACTGAAGTAGGCACTCCTGATTACAGTGACCTGAAACTGCACGAGTACCTGAGCGTGGTGGAAGTGCTCAACCCCATGCACCGCCTTTGGAGTGATGGTCGTTGGAACAAACTTACCATCGCGCACGGCTGTTATTGGAAACGCTGCTCTTTCTGTGACATCACCTTAGATTATATTTCCCGCTACGAGACCGCTCCCGCCACTTTGCTGGTAGACCGCATCGAGCAGATCATCGCCCAGACGGGGCAAACGGGTTTCCATTTTGTGGACGAAGCAGCGCCGCCGCTGGCCCTGCGTGATTTGGCTATTGAACTGTTGCGCCGAGGCGTGAAGATTACCTGGTGGGGCAACATCCGCTTCGAGAAAACCTTCTCCGCTGACCTTTGTCGCTTACTGGCTGCCAGTGGCTGTATTGCCGTATCTGGCGGATTAGAAGTGGCTTCTGACCGCCTGCTGGCGAAGATGGAGAAAGGCGTGAGCATTGCCCAGGTAGCCCGCGTGA
Organism: Rufibacter sp. JT3400010; assembly: GCF_054956755.1. Lineage (NCBI taxonomy): Bacteria > Pseudomonadati > Bacteroidota > Cytophagia > Cytophagales > Hymenobacteraceae > Rufibacter > Rufibacter sp. JT3400010. The sequence continues at coordinate 172,517 of NZ_JBUDXA010000006.1, forward strand.
CGCGTGATTTCACGGCCGCTGGTATCATGGTGCACGCATATCTCATGTACGGTTTCCCAACGCAAACTGCGCAAGAGACTATTGACTCGCTGGAAGTGGTGCGGCAGTTGTTTCAACAGAATGTAATTCAGTCTGGTTACTGGCATCGGTTCTCCATGACGGCTCACAGCCCCGTGGGCAAGAACCCGGAAAAATACGGCGTGGTGAAAGTAGGCCCGGAACCCGGTTTGTTTGCTGATAACGATTTATGGCACGAAGACCCGCAGGGTGCCGACCATGAGCTTTTCGGGGCTGGTTTGGCGAAAGCGCTGTATAACTACATGCACGGCATCGGGTTGGAAGAGCCGCTCTCTTTCTGGTTCGATTTCAAAGTACCCCGTGCTTCCCATCCCAAGAACATGATTGCCCAAGCCGTAGAAGCCATCGGTAAACCAGATTCTGAGAAGCAGAACCTGCGCGTGCTGTGGTTAGGGAACGCCCCTGAACTAGAGGTGGTGACCAAAACCAAGAAAGGTCGCACGTTCCACAATGCGGTCCTCACCTTCACAGAGAAAACAGAGGAATACGAGATTAGAACCTCGCCAGAGATTGGTCAGTGGCTGCACACCTGGCTCACCCGCCTGTCAGAAGACCTCGGCACCAAATATCTGCTCAAGGACTTAGCCCCTGATTATCCCGAAGGCCAGATGTTCACCTTCCAAGAGTTCCTGATTACGGACACTTGGCTGGATTTGCGGGAACATGGATTGTTAATTGTCTAGAACTGAATGAGGGCTGCTTTGATGAAAACAGCTCCCATTTAGAACTTTGGATGTTTCCAATATTCTGCTCTTTTCTGCTCCTATTGATCAAAAGAAAGGAAAACCTCTTCTTTTTCCTCGTTAAAATAAATCCAACCATTAGCGGCCAAGGACAAACTTTCTAATGTAGCAATAGTACTAGAAGCAAATTCAAGTCTACCGTACTTTTTCATTTCTCCTTTCAGAGCTCTCCATAAATCAAATTCAAGATCTTTCATCCAAGCAGCCGAAAAAGCTTGTTCGGACAAGTCACTCATATATTCTGCTAAGGCTCTTTGTTCGATAGATAAATCCTCTAGCATTTAATTGTTTTTAGCGTTTTTACACCTCCCGTTGCATGTACAAATCGCGCTGCACGTCTTCGCCTAAGACAAAGGTTAACTCTCCCGCTTCTTTAAACCCGTACTTCTGGTAAAAACGAATGGCGCGTTCGTTGCTTTCCCACACGGTAAGCCACACCACATCATGCCCGTTTTGCTTCGCGCGCTCCAAGCTCATATGCATCAACGTATCTCCTAACCCGCGGCCAGTCCATGCTTGCAGCAAATACAATCGGTTTATCTGGAGAGGCTTTTGGCCGGTGATTTCAGCAGGAGCCGGACCAGTGTTCCACTTTACATACGCCACCGCTTCTCCATCCGCTTCCACAATCAGGAACTCCGTGTTGGGGTCTGCTAACTCAGCGGCTTGTAGGGCTGGAGTGTACATGGTGGGCTTGAAGGCGGCCATGTCCTCGGGCGTATTGTAGGGGGCAAACGATTCGTCGAAGGTGCGCCAGCCTAAGTCGGCGAGTAAATCCGCATCAGCGGGAGTTCCCTTGCGGAAAGTAAAGGTATCAGTGGAGTAAGCGGGCATGCAGCGTTTTTTCTGCAAAGATAGGGAGAAGAACCTGAGCACTGCTTCCTACTCTGTACTATACCTCCACCACAGGATGTTTTACTCCTGTTTTTCAGAAAAAAGCCTTAAAACCCTGAAGGGTAAAACCTATTTTATACGAGCCAACCTCAAGTTTGTACCCTTATTTATACACTTTCTAAGTGGGTATGTGCGTATACTAGTAGTTGAATCTGAAATCCATCGACCTAGTATATGTCACAAGATAAATTCCCCAACCCAGACCTTCCGGAAGAGGGAAACGGAGCTTCGCATTCCGATGCCCGGCGTACCTTCCTGAAGCAATCCTCCATCTTAACGGCGTTGGCGTTGGCTCCTACCGCTGCCATTAAAGCGGCTGAGCTGAAGTACGAAGAGAAAGTAGCAGCGGTGTTCGAGCAGGTGAAAATCACCTTGGCCATCAACGGCAAAAAACAAAAGCTTTCCGTGGAGCCGCGTACTACGCTGCTAGACTTGTTGCGCGAGAGACTAAACCTCACCGGCACCAAAAAAGGCTGTGATTACGGTCAGTGCGGTGCCTGTACCGTGCACGTAGACGGACAGCGAGTGCTGTCTTGCCTCACCTTGGCCGCCATGGTAGACGGCAAAGACATCACCACCATTGAAGGCCTCGCCGATGGCGATAAACTGCACCCTATGCAGGAAGCCTTCATCAAGCACGATGGTTTCCAGTGCGGCTACTGCACCCCAGGCCAGATTATGAGTGCAGTGGCGTGTATCAGAGAAGGCCACGCCGATTCTGACGATGAAATCCGCGAATTCATGAGCGGCAATATCTGCCGGTGCGGCGCTTACCCTAACATTGTGAATGCCATCAAAGAAGTTAAAAACGGAGGACAGCGGGTATGATACAGTTTCAATACGTAAAGCCCAGCAAACCCAAAGCGGCCATTGACACGGTAGCCAAAGACCAGACAGCCATGTTCATCGCCGGAGGCACCAACTTGGTAGACCTCATGAAACGTGGCGTGATGACGCCCGAAAAACTGGTGGACATCAACAAATTGCCGCTCCGGAAAATTGAAAGAGAGAACAACAACGTCCGGATAGGTGCCTTGGCGTTGAACGGAGCCGTGGCCGAGGACAAGTTGGTGATGGAAAAACATCCGCTGCTGTCTCAGGCTTTGAATGCGGGTGCCTCGGCGCAGCTGCGGAACATGGCTACCGTGGGCGGCAACATGATGCAGCGCGTACGGTGCCCGTATTTCTATGACATTGCCATGCCCTGCAACAAACGCGAACCCGGCACTGGCTGCAGTGCCATCGGTGGCTTCAACCGCATGCACGCCATCTTCGGACATAGCGACAAATGCATTGCCGTCAATCCCAGCGACATGAACGTGGCTTTGGTGGCGCTTGATGCCGTCGTACTGGTTTCCGGCCCTAAAGGCGACAGGAAAATCCCGTTCGCGGAGTTCCACCGGCTGCCCGGCGACACGCCCCACATCCACACGAACCTGCAGCAAGGCGAGTTGATTATGGCGGTGGATGTTCCAGAGAATCCCTATACTAAAAACGTCAACTACCTGAAAGTGCGTGACCGGACTTCCTATGCGTTTGCCTTGGTATCCGTGGCCGCTGCGCTAGATTTGGATGGCAGCAACATCAAATCGGCTAAGCTGGCGATGGGTGGCGTGGCGCATAAGCCGTGGCGCTTGAACGAAGCAGAACAGTTTTTGGCCGGTAAACCTGCTACGGAAGCTACCTTCCGGCAAGCCGCTGAGATTGCCATGCGTGGCGCGAAAGCCTTTGAGCACAATAAATTTAAACTGCAGATGGGTCCTAACACCATTGTTCAGGCCTTGAAAAATGCGGCAGGCGCCGTTTAACCCTCCTTCCTTATGAAAGATTATTTCTTCCAAGATACCGTTGGTAAACCGATGGACCGGGTAGATGGTCGCCTGAAAGTAACGGGTGCCGCCAAATACTCTGCTGAATACGAGTTGCCCAACATGGCGCATGGCGTACTGGTGGGCAGCACCATCGCCAAAGGCAGCATCAAAAGCATTGACACCAAAAGAGCCGAGAATGCGCCGGGCGTGTTGGCGGTGTTGCATTATCAGAACTCACCCAAGGTGCCCGGGTATGCCCAAGAGGCGCACCCCACGGAGCCTAAACCGGCGGGTAAGCCACTCCAGGTTTTTATTGACAACCAGATTCACTTCAACGACCAGCCCATCGCCATTGTGGTGGCCGATACGCTGGAGCGAGCCATGTATGCTGCCCGGTTGGTGAAAGTGCAGTACAACGTAGACGAGCACGCGACTGACTTCAATAAAAATGTACCCAAGGCTTTCTTGCCTACGGCGGCCAAACGCAATCCCAAGCACGGACTGAATGATTACACCCGGGGCAAAGAAGACGCGTACAAAAACGAGGCGCTTAAGATTGAGAGCGAGTATGTAATTCCCACGGAGTTCCACAACCCCATGGAGTTACAGTCCATCATCGCGCATTGGGAAGCTGATAATAAACTCACCGTCTATGACAAAACTCAGGCGGTGATTGGCACGCAGAATGCTTTTGCCAAAGACTGGGGAATTCCGGTGGAGAACGTGAAGGTGATTGCCACCTTTGTGGGCGGGGCTTTCGGGAACGGGCTGCATACCTGGCCGCACGAGACCGCTGCCATCATTGCCGCCAAGAAAGTGAACCGCCCGGTAAAAGTGATGCTCACCCGTGAGCAGATGTTTACCATGGTAGGCTATAGGCCACACGCCTGGCAGAAAGTGGGCATGAGCGCCACCAAAGATGGAAAAATCACCGCCATCACGCACGAGGCCATCGGGCAGACATCTACGTACGAGGAGTTCACTGAGTCTACCTTGCAGCAGACGCGCATGATGTACACCAGCCCCAACGTGACTACCCGTTACCGCATCCTGCCCTTAGACGTGAGCACGCCCATCTGGATGCGCGGCCCTGGAGAGGCAACGGGTGCTTTCGCGTTGGAAAGTGCGATGGACGAAATGGCGTACGTGATAGGCATGGACCCACTGGAGTTCCGCCTTATCAACCACACTGACAAAGACCCAGAGAAAAACCTACCCTGGTCTACCAAATACCTGAAGGAAGCCATGCAAATGGGCGCCGAACGAATTGGCTGGAGCAAGCGCCAGTTGAAACCCGGACAGGTGAAGAACGGCGAATGGTTGGTGGGCTACGGCATGGGCGTGGGAACCTTCGGGGCGAACCGCGGCCGCGCCAAAGTAAGAGCCACCCTGCACAAAGACGGCACACTGGTGATGCAAAGCGCCACCACGGACATTGGTCCCGGAACTGGAACCGCTATGGTGCAGATTGCTGCGCAGAACCTGGGCTTGCCTCCGGAGAAAATAATATTTGAGTTGGGTAGTTCCTTGTATCCGCCTTCGCCTAGCCAAGGTGGTTCTGCCACGGTGGCAACCGTAGGCTCGGCGGTGCATGCGGTTTGCCAAACGTTGAAGCAGCGGATAGCCAGCATGGTAGCCGGCAACGCAGACACCAGCTTCAAGGGTGCCACTGTAGAGAACCTGACGTTCAAAGACGGCTATGTTTCGGTAACGGCTTCTCCGTCAGCTAGACTTTCTTTCGCTGATATCCTGAAACAACAGAACTTACCTGAACTGGAAGTTAGCGAAGAATCTACCCCGGACGGAAATCTTCGGTCTAAATACTCCATGTACTCTTACTCGGTACATTTTGCCGAGGTGCAGGTACATCCGTTAACGGGCCAGGTACGCGTCACCAACATGGTGGCTTGCGCCGATGCTGGAACCATCATCAATGCCAAGACTGCCGGAAACCAGATGATTGGCGGCGCCGTGGGCGGTATAGGAATGGCCCTGACCGAAGGAGGCGTAATTGACCACCGCTTCGGGCGGTACGTGACCAAGGACTTTGCCGAATACCACGTGCCAGTTCACGCTGATGCGCCCAACATCTCGGCTGCGTTCGTGAACAAACCTGACCTCATCAATAACCCGAACGGTACTAAAGGGATTGGGGAGATCGCGATCATTGGTGTAGCTCCGGCTATTGCCAATGCCATCTTTAATGCAACCGGTAAACGGATTCGGGAATTACCGATCACGCCAGATAAGCTGATGATGGTTTAGATAGAATTATATTAAAACAGAAAAGCCGCTCTACTATAAAGTAGAGCGGCTTTTCTGTTTTATAGGTGTTTTAGGAAAATCGGCTAATAAACAGCCCCTTGCCTAATACCGATATCCAGGGAAGTATTTGATATCAAACTCCATGTAATCCTCATTGTGGCCGTTGCCGGCGGCGGTGTCATAATCGTCTACGATCTTCTTTATTTCTACAAGGCCGTAGATAACTGGGGAATGGGTAGGACGGTATTTGAAGGCAAAAACGTCTCCTTCCTGCACGTTCTCCACCACTCCGGAAGCAGGTCCATACTGTCTCATGCCGGCAGCAATCTGGTTGGGTTGGTTCCAGTTTTTGGCGCCAATAGGAACTTTCACGAAAACAGCCTGCCGCTCTCCGTACCAACTGCCGGAAGCGAAACCGTGCTCAAAACGATTATCAAACCATTCGCGCGGCGGCATCTTGTTACTTATCAAGGCAAGGGAAGACGGGTACGATTCATTTCTTAACCCTTGCCAAGGAATGCCAGGAGCTTCTGTATCATGCACTACCACAAATGAGTTCCTGGAATTACTCCATTGGTTATACAGCTTCAAGTTCTGATAGATATAGGGCTCTGCTACCGTCAACTTGATCTCCGGGGCTTTGCCAGTAGTGGGTTCTTTGTAGATAGTGCCGTCTTCCTCCTGTGCCTCTACGGTAAGGACAATGTCCTCTCCGGGTTTAGCCTGCACTATGTAGCTATTGACCAGGTATTCAAGGGTGTACTCGTTTACCCATACCCCGTTCTCTTGGGTGAGTTGACCACTACCCACCATAAGGTGCCAATCCCGTCCCCGCAGGTTATCATAGACTCTGAAGTCTTTGATGCCTTTGTTTGTTTCAAACCGGAAGTTATACCGGATAGTGTCTCCTGTGTACACGCGCATTTCCGTAGCTGGATAATCTTTGGGCAGATATCCATCATTCGTGTACTTGGAATAGACTACGGTAGAGGTAAACTGTGAATAAGAAGCCGGTGCTGGTGCATCATCATCTTCTGAGCAGGAACTCATCAGGAAAGGGACGGCGAAAAGCCAGAGCAGGTGCAGTAATTTACGCATAGGGTTTAGGAGGTGAGAATAGAAGTTCTGTTCACCAGCTTTTACCCGTTCCTCATCGCTTCTCCTGCACACCTGGCTGAACTCAGAATCTTTTCTCAAAGACCAGACCAACCCGCTTTTCCCCTACGGCTTATGCAGCCTTCCTAAAATATATTACTCTATTTCTGAACCGGTTTCCTGAAAATAACCCAAAAATGGAAGCTAATGCCGCTAAGAACCATAGCTGCAAAACACAAAAGTAGAGGCATCTCAATAAACAAAAGCCCCTGTTTTAAACCGATTTCTTGTAAAACCAGCCTAAAACAGGAGCTTTTCAATAGCAGAAACGGAAGCCTTAATCGCGCTTGCTTTTCAGCAGTTTGCGTAGCTCAGCTAACTCATCGCGGTATTTGGCGGCTTGCAGGAAGTCTAGTTCTTTGGCGGCGGCTTCCATCTGCTTTTCGGTTTTCTTGATGACTTTCTCCAGTTCGTCCTTCTTCATGTACTGCACAACTGGGTCAGCAGCGATGGACATGAGGCTTTCGTCTGGACCGGCGTACACTTTCGGTTCTTTCCGGTTGGAATCAGCCACAGAGGTTTGCTCCATAATCGCCTCTTTGGATTTCAGGATGGTTCTTGGCGTGATGCCGTGCTCCAGGTTGTACTCCATCTGCACAGCACGACGGCGGTTGGTTTCGTCAATGGCACGCTGCATAGAACCGGTCATTCTATCGGCGTACATGATTACTTTCCCGTTCTCGTTCCGGGCGGCGCGGCCGATGGTCTGAATCAGGGAGCGTTGGTCACGCAGGAAACCTTCTTTGTCGGTATCCAGAATGGCGACTAAGCTTACTTCCGGTAAATCCAAGCCTTCACGGAGCAAGTTTACGCCAATGAGCACGTCAATGATGCCCAGGCGCAGTTCCCGAAGAATCTCCACGCGGTCTAGGGTTTTCACCTCAGAGTGAATGTATTTCACCTTGATGTTGAGACGCTCCATGTACTTGGTGAGTTCCTCGGCCATGCGTTTGGTTAGCGTAGTCACCAAGATACGGTCACCTGACTTGATGCGATTGTCCACTTCATCTAACAGGTCGTCAATCTGGTTCTGGCTAGGCCTGATTTCAATTTCAGGGTCTAACAAACCGGTTGGCCTGATAATCTGCTCCACCACTACACCCTCAGATTTTTGTATCTCGTAATCGCCGGGTGTGGCGCTAACGAAGATGACCTGGTGCATCACGCTCTCAAACTCGTTGAAGGTAAGCGGACGGTTGTCCATGGCGGCCGGTAACCGGAAGCCATATTCCACCAGTGCCGTTTTACGCGAGCGGTCACCGCCCCACATAGCACGCACCTGCGGCAAAGTGGCGTGGCTTTCGTCAATCACCATCAGAAAATCATCGGGGAAGTAGTCCAATAAACAGAAGGGACGGGCACCAGGCTCACGACGGTCAAAGTAGCGGGAGTAGTTCTCAATACCGGAGCAGTAGCCTAGTTCCCGGATCATCTCCAGGTCAAACTCAGTCCGCTCTTTGATACGCTTGGCTTCGTTGTCGCGACCTTCTTTTAAGAAGTACTCGTGCTGGGCCACCATATCAAATTGAATCTCGTTGATGGCTTGGTTGAGCGTGTCTTTGCCAGTCACGAAAAGGTTAGCCGGAAACAGGGAAATGCCTTCTTCATCGGCTATCTTCTTTCCAGATTGCGGGTCAATGCGCTGGATGGATTCAATCTCGTCGCCCCAGAAGTAGATGCGATAGGCAAAATCGGCGTACGCCGGAAAAATATCCACCGTGTCGCCTTTCACCCGAAACGTTCCACGTGTGAACTCCACCTCGGTGCGGCTGTAGAGAATAGACACGAACTGGTACAGCAGATTGTTGCGGCTCACTTTCATGCCCGGAGCCAACGGAATCACGTTCTTCCCGAACTCCTCTGGGTTGCCGATACCGTAAATACAACTCACCGAGGCCACCACAATCACATCGCGCCGGCCAGACAGCAAGGCCGAGGTACAGTGCAGCCGGAGTTTCTCAATCTCTTCGTTGATGGCCAAGTCTTTTTCAATGAATACATCAGAGGAAGCAATGTAGGCCTCGGGCTGATAGTAGTCATAGTAGGAAATGAAGTATTCTACCGCGTTGTTGGGGAAAAACTGCTTGAACTCACCGTAGAGCTGCGCGGCCAGGGTTTTGTTGTGGCACAGCACCAGCGTAGGCTTGTGCACCTCCTGAATCACGTTGGCTACGGTAAAGGTTTTACCCGTACCGGTGGCTCCCAGCAACACCTGCGCGTGCTCACCCGTCCGGATGCCGCGCACCAGTTCCTGAATGGCTTTGGGCTGGTCGCCGGTAGGTTTGAATTCTGATGTTAATTGAAAATCCATAGCGGAAATAAATACGATCAAAGGTAACGTATTATAACACCAAGCCGCGCAAGAGAGTTTAGCTTCTTGCTAAATATACTGGTGTTTTAAGGCTACCTTACTAAAATAAAGCAAAAAACGCCGCTTGTATCAAGCGACGTTTCCAGATTTCATAGGATGCTAAAGAACTTTCAGGTTACTTACAAGGCACTTCACTTACAGAGATTACCTTTATGTGCGGGTAGATGACGGGCACAAAACCAGGACAGTCTGGGGCCTCGTTCCTAGGGACAGAGCGCATGGTAAGGTAGAGTCTCTTCCCCGGCACCTGGTACACGGGGTGCAGGTCAAAGGTATTTACGTACACGGTGTCATGGCTGGGCTTGGCGTCCACAATGCTGGCCGCAGCGGTATCTAGCACGGCCAATACAGTACCACAGCCCTGGTCTATGACTACCGCCTCAAAACAATCACTTACCACTTCCTCGTCTTCACAACTGGTAAAGGCAAGCAGACCGGCAAGTCCTGCTAAAGCAATTCTTCCCTTTTGCATTTATATCTGATATTATATTAAATATTCTTTTAAAGTGAAGGTACCGTTTGATGGTAAAAGAGTCAAGGCAAAAGCAAAGTATTTTGCTTTATCTTCTTGTCAACCAATGCTTTTTGCAACTGTTTCTTCATAGAGGCTATCATGTTCTCTTCTCTTTCACTGACTACATCTTTGATTTCTTCTTTCAGCCAAAGGGCCGATGTTCCCACATACAAAGGAACAGACAACAACAGGGCCCAAGTTCTTACTACTTTGGGGAGAGAGCAAGCTTTGTTCATACTGGTAAACGGAATGGGTAAGAGTATGCCTGAATAAGATAGACCATCCAAAGAAAGTCTACCCCTATTCTGGTTGTAAAAAAATTATTTAGTCAGGCGCCATCGGCCGCCAATGCTCACGCCTAGTTGGTAGGTATTTGCCTGCTGCTGTTCATCGCGCAGCATGGAAGAGAGCGAGTATGTGAACTCAGGGGCGACCAGAATACTCATCTGATGGCTTACCTCGTACCCCAGCCCAACGGAAGTGGTGGTAGCCCATTGCACCGCCCTAAAAGGCGAATCCTTGTCATTGAACCCGAATTTGACGGCTTGCACCTGGTTTGTCTCCGGCACGATTGCGTTCTGCACCAAAAAATTCATGTTCACACCGCCAGAGAACAGGGCATATACCCTTTTCAGATTCAGCCGGTAAGCCAGCCGCACCGGAAGACCCACCTGCTGGTACTTGTATCTAGTGCTGTATTCATCGGTAGGCACTACGGCAATGGACTGCCCTGCCGCTTCAGACACGAAAGCGCTGGCTACTAGGGGCGTACTTTTGCTATAATCTGCATATTGGTTCAGAGGCGAGCTTCCCCCCATAGTGCCGCCGTAAAACAGATAAGATTGCGTAGTGGTCGCTTGATTCTGGGTGTACAACACGCCACTCTCTAGCTGCCATTTATCATTGATTCTGTAGCTGGCCCCCATCAAAGCCGAATAAGAATAGGAAGGGGTGTAACTGCTGTTGAATTCCTGCACCGCCTCCTGGTACTGCTGGTACACCTGAGGTTGATTCAGGGAAGCTCGCTCATTCAGGACTGCGTTACTCCCAATTTTGACCGGCGCGTACGCGTACTGAGGGCTGTAGGCCATGGTCACACTCCACTTGCCAACGTCTGCAGTCTTGCTTTCTGGGGCAGGTTCGATTGGCTGCGCCTGCGCTACAGCCTGGTTCTCCGCTTCTTTCTGCACCAGCATATTTTTTTGGGGAACCGGCGGAAGGGAATCCAATAGCGAGGGCAAAGACTTAGATGCCGCCAAACTGTTCATTATGGCCCTGTCAAATGGCTTGTCCCTTACCTTCCCCAATGGGTTCACCGGGAAAACAGCTTGGCCTTCTACTTTCTCTTCAGCTAGTGCTTCCTTATTCTCAACTGTATTCGCAACGGCTGAAAGTTGCGCGCTTGTGGCGGAGCTGTTAGAGGCTAATGAAAGTTCTTTCTGAGTAGCACGTTCTAGCTGCGCTTTCTCAAGTGATGGGAAAACCCGGTTTCTTGGTGAAGTTTGGTTTTCTGCCTTATTATATGAAATAAAGGGCTGATCACTGTTTTCAGAAAAAGAATGCGTCCCGTTTTCAGGCTGATTTTCAGAAGACGCCCTTGAAACGGAAGCCAATTGCTTCAAGGCCTTTTTACCAGATGGCTCTTTGGTAGCCAGAGGTTTTGTAGCAGATTCATTGGAAGCCAAGTCCTGGGAAACAGTGCTATTGGTTGACTCTTGCCGCGTGGCGAACTTTACTTCCTGCGGACCTACCAAAACAGTTTCCTGCTTCCACAGAATGATGCCGCCAGAAACCAACAGCAACAGGAAAGCTGCCGCCATAGAACGGTACCACATCACCTGCCGGCGGTAGCGGCGCAGCTGCTGGTTCTCCAGTTCCCGATTCACGTTCTCCCAAATGCGGGAGGGTGGTGCGCTCTCAGCCTCCGCAAAGCCATTCCGGAAGATATCTTCCACAGACTGGCCTTGCTCTTTCTCAGCCGGTGACTTTTTCATGGTTCTGCTGTTTTAGCCGCAACAACGCCTGCCGTAAGCTGGCGCGGGCGCGGGAATATTGTGATTTAGAGGTACTCTCCGTTATTTCCAGCATCTCTCCTATCTCTTTGTGCGAGAAGCCTTCAATGGCATACAAGTTGAAAACGGCCTGATACCGGGGCGGCAAGCCACGCACCAGTTCCAGTAACTCCTCATAGGCAAACTGGCTGTCAATGTTATCTGCCTCAGAGACATCGTCCCACTCTTCGTCCTGACCGCTCACCATGAGGTGCCGGTTGGTGCGCTGGTGTTTTAGGGCCGTATTAATCACAATGCGCTTCACCCAGAACTCCAGCGGACAATCTCCTTTGAAGTTCTTCAGGTACAGGAACACTTTTACGAAGGAATCCTGCAGAATATCCTCGGCCTCAAAATCCGTACGGGCATAGCGTTTACTCACGGCCAGCATCTTACCCGCGTACCGTTGGTACAGCAGTTGCTGGGCGTCCCGCTTGCCCGCGACAGCCCTCTTGATCAGGTCTGCCTCGGTAGTGTCTTTGGGTTTGAGAATCTTCAACGGTGGGCCACTAAGTGATTTTCTACTGGTAAGAGCCTTGTCATGCCGCAAAGGTTGCACGGCTTTAGCCGAAGGTGATAAAATTCTTTTCAGGGAATTCACCCGCTTCAGCGCACAAGAAAGATACCTGGAAAATTACCCAGATGCCAGAAAGGAAGGAATAAAGAAGTAGCCTTTGATTTAAGGCTTGATTTTGGAAAACAGGCTTAAAACAGCATTAGCTGTGCCAGATCTGCCAGGCAACTTCGGCCTGAAGGCACAGCATGTCATAACCATTAATGGTTTTAGCGCCCATTTCCTTTCCGCGCTTCATGAAAAGCGTTTCGGCGGGGTTGTACACCAAGTCATAGAGGTAATGGTGCGAAGAAAGCAGCTCGTACGGGATGGGCGGTGCTTCGTCCTGCTTGGGGAAAGTGCCTACCGGGGTGGCGTTGATGATCAGGGAAACCGAGGACATTAAGCTTTGCGTGAGATCCTGATAAGTCAGGCAACCCGGCTTCTTTTCCCTGGAAACCACTTTAAAGTCAATGTTCATGTACTCCAGCGCCGCCATTACGGCTTTAGCCGCACCGCCGGTTCCCAGCACCAACGCCTGTGAGAACGGGAAACACGGAAAGAAGTTCTGGAGCGACTGTGTGAATCCCTGGTAATCTGAGTTATGCCCAATTAGACGGCCATTCTCAAGTTTGATCACATTTACCGCCCCAATCTTAGCAGTTACAGGTTCCAATTCATCCAAAAAAGGAATGACCGACTCCTTATACGGAATGGTAACGGTTAATCCCTTTAGGTTAGGATGGGCTTGCAGTAACGACGGTAATTCAGAAATACTATCTAACTCAAAAAGATGGAAAACACTGTTCTTGATACCATCTGACAGGAATTTCTCAGTGAAGTATTTCTGGGAGAAGGAGTGGCTTAGTTTATAACCAATGAGCCCGTATTCGTTTTCCATGTCGGCTGCTTTGCTTATTGTTCTTTGGGAGCCATCTTCTGCTTTACAATCTCAATGATAGGCGGAATGACGGAAATCAGAATAATACCGAAGATCACAAAGGAAAAGTTTTTCTTCACGGCAGGAATATTCCCGAAGATAAAGCCAGCCACGGTAAAGCCCACCACCCACAGAAATCCTCCTATAATGTTGTAAGACAGAAACTTGCTATACTTCATGGTACCCACACCGGCCACAAACGGAGCAAACGTCCGGATAATGGGAATGAAGCGGGCAAAGATGATGGTTTTGCCACCGTGTTTCTCATAGAAGCCCTGGGTTTTAAGCAAGTATTCCCGTTTCAGGAACCGGTAATCTCGTTTAAACACCTTGGGGCCAAAGTAATCGCCTATGAGGTAGTTTAAGGTATCTCCCAGAAAAGCAGCCACAAAAAGCAAGCCCAGCAGAATCCAGATATTCAGCACCCCGGTGGCGGCAAAAGCACCGGCGGCAAACAGCAGAGAGTCGCCGGGCAGGAAAGGCATGACCACTACTCCCGTTTCCACAAAGATGATCAGGAAGAGAATGGCGTAGGTCCAAATACCATAGTCAGAGATGATCTGGCTGAGGTGCTGGTCCAGGTGCAAAAATAAGTCTATGAATTGGCGGAGTAACTCCATGAAGGTAGGGCTTGCGAAGGAAGATTAAATAAGTTTGTTCAATAAATCCTTGTCAAGGAAGTGGGTAAAAGTATCTCCTCTCAAACCTAGCCGGATGGTTTCTAAGGGCACAATCTCATTAGGCGAGATGTTCCCCAGGTTCACATTGGCACCCAACAGCTTGATGAAGAAAACCTGCTGCGATTTTTGGGGTGCTTCCCAGATAATCCGCTCAAACGGGATCTTGGTCAAAATTTCCTCTACCAGTCCGCTTCTCACCTCACCGGTAGAACGGAACAGACCCACGTTACCCGCTTCCCTTGATTCGCCAATCACTTTCCAGGCACCGGCATCCAATTCAGACTGCATCTGGTTAATCCACTTGTACGGCGGAATGATTTTCTGATCATCTTTAGAGCCTACTTCAGACAGTACGGTTACCTGCTCGGCCAACGTGCGGATGTACTGGCACTTCAGATTATGGTCCATTTCAATGGATCCGTCAGAGATCTCAGCGTAGGTGAGTTTATATCTATCCAATAAGCGACGGTAGTCATCAAACTGACCGCGTACCACAAACGCCTCAAACAACGTACCGCCCAGGTACACCGGAATACCGGCGGCGCGGTAAATATCAAGTTTCTTGTCTAGGTGCGGGGTTACAAAAGAGGTAGCCCAGCCCAACTTGACAATGTCTACGTACTCTCCGGCCACTTCCAAAAAATTCTCAGTTTCTCTTAAGCTCAGGCCTTTGTCCATGGCCATGGTGAAACCGCTCTCTCTAGGTTTACAGGTGCGTGGGGGAAGGTGGGAAAGTTCGTAGTTCATGAATTGTTTATTTGCGATACTGGTCAATGAGCCGGGCCAATGCCCGCTGTGATTCCAGTTCAGGAAAGAAATCAAAGAGAAGCCTATGCTTTTCGAAGTCCAAAATTAAGGCATTTTCCAGATAATTGTATGCCTGCTTATACTTTCCTGCCGCCAGGCTGTACGCGCAGAGTCTATATTGCAGCTCGGCTTCGTCGGGTTGCAACTCTAAGGCATTGAGAAGAAGATCAATAGCTCCCTCAAAATTGCCTTGCTCATACAGTATGATGGACCAGTTCAGCCAGATATCTTTGTTCTCTGGGGCGAGCACACTAGCCTGTTCATACGCCTCCACACTGGAGATAATGTTTCCCAGTTGGTATTCGGCGGCGGCCAAGGCTAACCAGTATTCTGAATTATCGGCGTAAAACGAAATGGCTTTGCGGTAAAAATGAACGGCTTCCATCCATTTTCCCTGCAAGTCTAAGATCACGCCAATTCCAAACCAGGCCTCGTCCATTTCAGGGGAAAGGTCAATGGCTTTCTGGTAGTACTTATGGGAAAGATCCCACTGCGAGAGTTTCTCGTAGCACTCACCTATGTTGCAGAGAATATCGGCGTTAGGTTCTGTTTGCTCCAACGCAGCCTGAAAAGCTTCAATGGCTTTGGTGAATTCGCCCATATACACATAGTTATTGGCGAGGTTCACATACGCCGGAGCGAGGTCTGGCTGTATTAGCGTGGCGTACTCATAGGCTCCCACGGCTTTCTCGTGGTTTCCCAGTCGGCTTTGGGCCAGCCCCAGGTTAAACCACGCCATGGCTGAGTACGGATCATCATCCACAAACCGTTGGAAGAAAGCAATCACATCCTCTCCTTCGCCCGTGATCTCCAGGCAATACAGCAGTTCCTGAAGGGCCAACTCATTCTCCATGTTCAGGAGCAGGCTCTTCTTGTAGTACTTCATGGCCGCCTTGAACTTGCCCCAACTCTGGTAAGAAAGACCTATGTTGAAATAGATGTCATCCTTCACCTCAGACTGATCTACGGCCTGCTTGAAACAATCTATGGCTAAAGCGAAATCACCTTTCTGGTTGAAGATGATGCCTTTGGTTAAGGGAATATCCTCATTGTCGGGCTCCATCTGGGCTACTTCTTCTACCAAATGCAATGCCTCATCAAAGGCACCCAGCATGGCTAGTACCTGCGCTTTGTCAATCAACAACTCCGTGGAGAAAGGGTATTGCGTGATGCCCACATCACAGGCTTTCAGGGCCTGGCTGTAGTTAAAGCTATTAGCGTAATAGTCAATGATGCTCTCATAGTCTGAGAGATCAAAAAATACGGTGGTATTGGCCTCCAACATGCTTTCAAACCTCTGTACAAGGTCCAGATCTTCGCTGGAGAAATCTTCAAAATTATCGTTCATCTACAAGTAAATCTCAACATGGGCTAACCTAATAACCCCTTCTCTATACAACACATTTACCCAACCAAGAAGTGCCTTAAGAAGTTTTTGTCTTGGCAAGTCCTTCGCAGCTCCAACGCAGGGTATCTTCCAACGGACGGAACGTGATGCCAGTTGCCGCCTTTATTTTTGAATTGGAATAGAAGTGCTCTTCTTTCGCAATTCTGGCGGTTTCTTTGGTGATCAGCGGCTTTGTTCCCGTTACTTTCCCCCGCACACTTTCTAACCGCCACACTATTTCGGCCACCCAGGATGGTACCTTGATGGAAGGGGCCTTCTTCCCCATTAACGCCGCCACTTCCTGAAAGAATTGCTGGTACGTGGTCTGGTGGGCATTGATGATGAAACGTTCGCCCCAGTGGCTTCCGTTCATTAAGCGCAGCATGGCTTCCACCACGTCCCGTACATCTACGAAGTTAGCATACCCCTGCGTATAGAAGGGCCGCTCCTCTGAAATATATTTAAACAGCTGAGTACTGCTTCGCCCCATATCGCCGGGCCCCAGAATAACCGATGGGTTCACGATGACCGCTTGCAAGCCTTCAGAAATGCCCCGCCAAACTTCCATCTCGGCGTAATGCTTAGAGAAAGCGTAAACCGATCTCTCCACCGAAGAATCCCACTTTACATCTTCTTGGATGCGTTTCTCGCCCTTTTTCCGGTTTATGGCCGCAATGGAGCTGACATGGCACAACCGGACTCCCGGTTTAGCAAGACAGGCGTCTACTACATTGGTGGTTCCGGTCACATTTACCTGCTGAAGCAAGGCTGCATCCTGTGGCGCATACGACACAAAACCCGCGCAGTGGTACACTTCCTCCACTTCCTGCACCAACGACCTGAGCAACAACGCATCCAGCACATCCCCAGCCACCCATTTTAAATTTGGATGAGTTACGTCAGAAACCGTTTGTCTATAAATAGCCGTGACGGCACAGCCTTCTTCCAGCAGACGCTGCAAAAGAAAATGGCCTAAAAGGCCACTACCACCGGTTACCAACACGTGTTTCAAAGGAGGTTCTGCTTAAGATTATAAGGTAGGGTTTAAAAGCGGCAGTCTCATGGCTTCTTGAAACAGCGGCTCTTTGACCACCCTTTCCAACACCGCAATATGCTTTATGGAGTGGGTATCAGTCCCCAGGAACTCAACCGCTTTTCTTTTAATCAGCTGCCGGGCAACTTCTTTGGCCTGTTTGGAATAATATCCCGCCAAGGAATTGGCATTTACCTGGAACAGAACCCCTGTTTCCCTTAGTGACATGAGTGCCTCTACTCTGCCATAAAAGTACGTATACCGTTCAGGATGCGCTAACACTGGCGTATACCCAGCGGCTTGAGTAGCGAAGATCACTTGCCTGAGATGGGCGGGCTCGTTCATGTAAGAAGTCTCCATCAAGAGAAACTTCCGCTCTCCGCCAAACGTCAAAAGCTCTTCTCCGTTCTCAATTTTAGAGAAAAACCATTCATCCAGGTAATATTCTGCGGCGCAGGAAAGCTCTATTTCAAAACCTTGGGCGGTAGCAGCCGCTTGTAGTTCCTGTAATTTTGCTCTGATCGTTTCTGGGGTGTTTTTGTAAAAATCGCCCATAATGTGGGGAGTCATGCATAGCTTTTTGAAACCCAAGGAGTAAAGGCTTTCCAGAAGTTGCATAGACTCTTCCAGGGTGCCAGCCCCATCATCCAAGCCGGGCAGCAGATGCGAGTGCATGTCTGCCTGCAAATCGGCGAAAGAAGAGATGGCTGGCTCATTCTTACTCCAGAGGTTACGAAGACGCTCCCACATATCTTCTATTTAAAGATAGACTTCAACTTAGTACTGACAGAAGGCTTTTCTTCTTCATCATAGTACCCCTGCCCATAGCCATACCCGTAGCCGTAGCCATACCCGTAGCCATACATATTGCCGCCGTTGACATCATTCAAGATGGCGGCCATGTTGGTGAGGTGATTGGTTCGCACCAGTTTATCAATACCCTTTAAGAAGGTCTTTTTGGAATAGTTGGCCCGAACGATGAACAAAGGAATATCGGCTTTGCGCATGATCAGAACCCCATCTGTTACCAAACCAACTGGCGGGCTATCTACCAGAATGATATCATAGATTTGATGCAATTCTTCCAAAACAGCGTCAAAACGGCCTCCCATGATCAACTCAGAAGGATTGGGCGGGGTTGGCCCCGCAGAGATGAAGTCCAAGTCAGGAATTGACGTATTTTGCACACTTTCAGTCACCGAATGTTTGTCAATGAGAATGGTGCTCATGCCTTTGCTATTGTCTCCATCCAAAGCAATGTGCACCTTGGGTTTCCGCATGTCTAAGTCAAGCACAATCACTTTCAATCCAGACATGGCAATAATCCCCCCCAGGTTTACGGCCACAAAGGTTTTTCCTTCCCCGCTTATGGTAGAGGTAACAGAAATGATCCTTTTCTTCTTGGAGGCGCTCATGAATTCCAGATTGGTTCTTACCGAACGGATAGATTCACTCAAAGCCGACTTTGGATTCTGGTTCACGATCAACTTGGAGAAAGGCATCTTCTGCTTGTCATAAGACGGCACCACTCCCAGCACTGGAATAGAAGTGTTACGTTCCAATTCCCGCACATTCGTAACCGTGTCATGCATCAGGTAGCGGGTAGCAATCAAGCCTACACCTAAAAACAATCCTCCGGCAACTCCTATGGCATAAATGATGAATGTGTTTGGTGAGATAGGGCTTTCTTCGCCGGGCAGGTTGGCGGGGGCCAAGATTTGAAAATCTGCCGTTGTCCCTGCCATCTTTATGCCATACTCAACTCTTCTATTCAAGATTGTGGTAAAGAAGCTCTCATACAAATCGAAGATTCGCTCCAGCCTAGCCCGTTCCGTTTCCTTTGAAGGTGCCTGCAGAATCTTGCCGGTAAGCTCTGCCTGGATTCTGTCAATGTTCTCAATTTTAGTCTGAACCAATGCTCTGCTATTGCTAACAACAGCAATGATTCTGTTCTGGGCAAAGTTCACCTGGTCTTCCAACAGTGCGTCTGCGGTCGTATTTCCTTTGCTGGTCTTATTGGTCGTTCTTTGACGGGCCTGCAGGTAGCTAAGCTCTAGCAGTTGGTCAGCTAACTGAGGATCTTGGTTTTCCTGCCCTTGCAGACCGGTCACAATCATGGCTAAATCCTCATTCCGCTGCACCTTAGCCTGAATTGTATTCAGAAGCGATAATTGGAACCGTAACTCCAGCCTGTCTTTCTCCAACTCCTGAACCTCTTTCAGAGCCTCCTGAAGACTAGACTTGATGTCATACGATTTGTTCTGTCTGACAAACCGCTCAATGTCACCCTCCGCCTTTCTCAGGCTGTCTTCCGTTTCCTTTAACTGATCATTTAAGAAACTAAGGGTCTGCCTACTGGCTTGGTTGCTCCGTTCAAGTTTATGTTGGAGGTAAACAGCATCAATGTTATTGACAATATCATGCGCTTTAAACCTATTGAAGTCTTTAAAGGAAATCTGAATGGTCTTTGACTCTGGGTTGAGAATGGCAGTGGTAAGATTCTCATCAATATACCTCTTCAGGGCCCCATTGCTATGCACAATGAAGTAGTAGGTTTCTCCTACACTGGCACTAGTAAAATCAGGCGAGGTATTAACGGTAATAATATTGTCTGAAAGCCGTAAAGGAACACCCACTACATGCGTGGTACGACGCCCCTCCTCACCCAAAGCTATTTCAAATTTACTTGGAGAAGTAAACGTCACATAAATCTTCTGATCCTGTAAGCTGAAGTTAGCGGTATCATATGTTATAAAAAAGGGGCTGTCCTTGTATAGCTCAGCGTCAAGAACCCGGGCTTCTACATGATAACTCACCTGCAAAGGCATGGTTCCCTTAAGCCGTTCATACACGATGTTAGACTTGATAAGGTCCACTTCACCTTGTAGCTTCCCAATACCAGATTCAACCTTCAAGCCATTGTTTTCCAGCCCGAGAACACTCGCTTCTGACTGCTCTTCTTCCAGCTTAATAGTAGACGACGATTCGTATACTTTTTTGGTGTACCTTAAATAAAGATAAGAAGCGGAGACACCCAAGATAATCAGCAATAATACCCATGGAATGCTGCGCTTAACTACATGCAGAAGAGTGACGAAATCAATGCTTGCTCCTCCGTCATCCTCGTCCTCCTCAATACTCCCCAAACGATGATCCAGCTCATCCAAATCATTGGCTGTCTTTACACTCATGAAATTATTCTGAAATTATATTTCTTATAACGATATAAGAGGTGAGGACATTTGAAACAGCGCCTATGACTGTTAAAACATCACGGAGGGACTCATTGAATACTCTCTTTACAGGCTCCACATAAATCACATCATTGGGTTGAACCCTAATACTGGCTCTTTGCAGACCGGCAACGGTAGAGAGATCAATCACATGCACAATAGGCTTGTCTGAGGCAATATCTCTTATCAACCTTATGTTCTGAGCTTTGCCATTCTCGGGAATACCGCCGGCTCTAGCCAAAACCTCTACCACATTAATATTCTCGTCTGTAAGAGGAATCACGGTTCCGCCTGTGGCACCCAACACCACTACTCTCCTGCTAACCACCCGTGAATAAACATAGGTGTCTCTATAATAAGTTTCAAATCTACTTTGGAAGACGCTGTCTGCTTGTGACACGGTATAGCCTTGCACCTGCACAAAGCCAATCATGGGCACTTTCACTTCCCCGTTTGGCAGCACGGTATATTCCTGACCATCTTGCTGTTGCTGTTGAACGCCTTGCTGGTAGTTGTTATTGGTTTGGTACCCTCCTCTATTGCCCCTGTTCACACCGCCGCCACTTATATTACCACCTGACCCTAATTCCTGACGTAAGAAGCTGTTAGGGTCAATTAGAATCTCCCCTTTATTGGTATAAATCCTGATGTTCAGAACGTCGTTGGGCTGAATTTTATAGTTGCGTCCAGCTTCTGCTGTTGAGGCCCGGAGTAAGTCAGCGTTTACATCACCATCTGTCCTGAACATAACGTTCTGCCGGTAAACATTGCAGGAACTCAACTGCGAGGCTCCAGTCAAGAGCAATAAATAGAAAAAGAATTTGCGTAAGGCAGATGACATACGTAACAGAAGAGCCTTGATTAGAAATAAATATCTGAACATTACCTGGGCTATGTACAGATAAAGCTAACTACAAAGTAAGGCAAAAGTAATGGCTACGCCAAAAACCGAAGAGCCAGGAACGGGGGATTTGCGGAATCCCTTCTTTATTCATCCTTAACGTTAGCTTTCAGAAATACTTATACAGAGTGTCGGGCAATTCAACCGGCATCTATATTGCCAAAATTGACTTATGGTCTACCCTTTAACTTAAAAACATCTTTATAATCTTACAAATTAAGCAGTAATCACCAAAACACCTAACATACGTTAGGTAGGAAATGATTTTTACCGTACTTTTATGAAAACTTGACCTAAGACTAACATAAACCATATGCAACTTACTTACAACGAGAATCAGCAAATGATTGCGGACATGATCCGTGACTTTGGTGCTAAGTCCATTAAACCTGATATGATGAAATGGGACGAGTCTCAGGAGTTCCCGGTTCAGGTGTTCAAGCAATTAGGTGAACTGGGGCTTATGGGGGTGCTGGTTCCGCAGGAATACGGGGGGTCTGGCTTCGGGTACTTGGAGTATGTGACGGCCATTGCCGAGTTGTCTAAAATTGACGGTTCTATTGGCCTATCTATGGCGGCCCATAACTCTTTGTGCACCGGCCATATTCTGCAATTCGGAAGCGAAGAACAGAAAAGGAAGTGGCTTCCTAAATTGGCGACGGCGGAATGGATTGGTGCCTGGGGGCTTACAGAACCTAATACCGGCTCAGATGCGGGAAACATGCGTACGGTAGCGGTAAGAGACGGAGACCATTGGGTTCTGAACGGCGCCAAGAATTTTATTACCCACGGGAAATCCAGCAACATTGCCGTAGTCATTGCCAGAACCGGGGAGGTAGGTGATTCACATGGTATGACAGCGTTCGTGATTGAGAAACCCACGCAAGGTTTTTCGGCGGGTCGCAAAGAAGATAAGCTGGGAATGCGCGCCTCTGAAACTACGGAGTTAATCTTTGAAGATTGCCGCGTTCCTCATGAAAACATCTTAGGAAACGTAGGCGAAGGATTTATCCAGTCCATGAAAGTGCTGGACGGCGGACGAATTTCTATTGCAGCATTAAGCTTAGGAATAGCCCAGGGAGCGTATGAGGCCGCTCTGGCATATGCGAAGGAGCGTCAGCAATTCAACAAGCCTATTTCTCAATTTCAGGGAATTGCCTTCAAATTAGCCGACATGGCCACTGAGATTGAGGCGGCGGCATTACTTACCTACCGGGCGGCCGCTATGAAGAACCGGGGCGAAAACGTCAACAAAGAGTCGGCGATGGCTAAGTTGTACGCTTCTGAAGTTTGCGTGAGGGTTGCTAATGAAGGCGTTCAGATTTTTGGCGGCTACGGCTATACGAAAGACTATCCGGCCGAAAAATATTACCGTGACTCAAAGCTTTGCACTATTGGAGAAGGAACTTCTGAAATTCAGAAACTTGTTATCTCCAGAGCAGTATTAAAATAATTAGGGAAAGGTATTGACTGGGAGTATAATTGTAAATACCTTTGCAATCCTTAAAACAACTGACTTTAAAATCAATCTATTATATGATTATCATCAACGTAAAGGATAACGAGTCTGTAGACAAAGCCTTAAAAAGATTCAAAAAGAAATTCGAGAGAACTGGTGTCTTGAAACAATTACGCGCTAGAACTTTCTTCCAGAAGCCTTCTGTCTCTAAAAGAAAGCAGAAAGAGAGAGCGATCTACAAGCAACAATTGTTCGCGAACGACAACTACTAGTCTTTATCCCTAGAATTTACGTGGTAATTCCATAAATTAGTGCGTACCGCTTACCAGCGGCTACTTACTAGTTTATGGAATTATTTTTTAAGTACCTTCAGTACGAGAAGCGCTTCAGTCCGCATACCATTACCTCGTACCAGACAGATCTACAGCAGTTCAAAGAGTACCTGCAAGAGGTATATGAACTGGAAGATATGCAGGCGGCAGACCACGCCATCATCAGGTCTTGGGTGGTGACGCTGGTCCAAAAGGATCTGGACAGCCGTACCATCAATCGTAAAATTGCCTCTTTACGCTCCTATTTTCGTTTTCTGGTACAACGCGGGGTACTGGAAAGCAACCCTACCGTTCGCATCAAAGCACCAAAATTAGCCAAGAAACTCCCGGCCTTTATTCCAGAGGAGGCTTTCACTCAGCTTCTTGATCAAAGCGACTTCTCCGATGATTTTAAAGGTCAACGCGAAAAATTGATTTTGGAACTGCTGTATGGCACAGGCATGCGGCTAGCAGAATTAACGAATCTGAAACTAGAAGATATCAATCTGTCTGCCAGCACCTTGAAAGTATTGGGCAAAGGCAACAAAGAGCGTATTTTGCCTTTAAACCCCTCATTGGTGCAGGCATTAACCCTCTACCTACAGGAAAGACGGGCTACTTTTCCTAAAAACAATTCTTCTTTTCTCTTCGTTACGGATAAAGAGGCTCCCCTCTACCCCAAGTACGTATACCGGGTGGTCACCAAGTACATGAGTTTAGTGTCTACTGCCATTAAAAACAGTCCGCACGTACTCCGTCACTCGTTTGCGACCCATTTACTGAACAGAGGGGCAGATCTGGGAGCCATCAAAGAGTTGCTGGGCCACTCTAGTTTGGCGGCCACGCAGGTCTATACCCATAACTCGATTGAGAAACTCAAAGCCGTTTTTGAGAAGGCTCACCCCAAAGCGTAATTCGTAACACCTAAAGAAGTAAACTATGAAACTGCAAATCCGATCTGTACACTTCACCGCAGACCAAAGTCTGTTAGATTTCCTTCAGAAGAAACTTGACAAGCTAGATACCTTTTTTGATAGGATAGTAAGCGGCGAAGTGGCCCTGCGTATACAGAAGCCAGAGTCTCATGACAACAAACTAGTGGAAGTGAAAATCTTTGTGCCCGGTGCTACCCTGTACTGCTCAGAAGAAGCCGGTACGTTTGAAACAGCCACCGACAAAGCCGTGGAAGATCTGAAGAAGCAGCTGATTAGATACAAAGAAAAGCTGACCACTCACTAAAATATAAACACCCTACATACAAAAAGAGCCCCGTTTTGGGGCTCTTTTCGTTAAAACAGGTAAGAATCACGCTTCTTATAAGTTGAAGGCAGCTTTGATTTTATCTACGTAGTCTAACTTCTCCCAAGTAAACGTTTCAAACTCTCTGGTCTCGGTTTGCCCGTTCACGTGGTATACTACTTTCTTCACGCCAGACTCGCGACCCATGTGTCCGTAAGCGGCAGTCTCAGAGAAAATAGGGTTCTGTAAGCCAAAGCGCTTTACAATGTCATAGGGGCGCATCTCAAACAGTTCATTCACTTTGTTCGCGATTTCGCCATCGGTCATGGTTTCGCCATTGGCTCCTTTCACTTTAGTGGTGCCATAGGTGGTCACATATAAGCCAACCGGTTCCGCCACGCCAATAGCATACGCTACCTGCACCAAAGCCTGATCGGCTACGCCGGCAGCTACCAGGTTCTTCGCGATATGACGAGCAGCGTAAGCGGCCGAACGGTCTACTTTGGAAGAATCTTTCCCCGAGAAAGCACCTCCGCCGTGGGCACCTTTCCCTCCGTAGGTATCCACAATAATCTTACGGCCGGTTAGACCTGTATCGCCGTGCGGACCACCGATTACGAACTTGCCGGTAGGGTTAATATGGTAGGTGATATCCTCAGAAAATAAATCTACTGTACGCTGGGGCAACTGCGCTTTTACTCGTGGAAGCAGGATGTTCAAAACGTCTTCCTTGATTTTGGCTACCATTTTCTCCTCAGCTTGTTTAGAGGCAGCGCGGTCATTGGCATCTGAGCTCTCAAACTCATCGTGCTGGGTAGAGATCACCACCGTGTCTATCTTCTCGGGCACGTGGGTATCTGAGTAGCGGATGGTCACCTGAGATTTGGCATCTGGACGCAAGTAGGTCATTTCTTTGCCTTCTTTCCGAACGGCTGCCAATTCCTTTAACAGCAGATGGGAAATCTCCAGTGCCAACGGCATATAGCTATCGGTTTCATTGGTGGCATAGCCGAACATCATGCCTTGGTCACCGGCTCCCTGGTCTTCGGGGTTCTCGCGTTCAACCCCCTGGTTGATGTCTCCGGATTGCTCATGGATGGTGGAAATCACGCCACAAGCTTCGGCATCAAACTTATACTCTGACTTGGTATAGCCAATGCGTTTGATCACCTCACGGGCTACTTTCTGCACGTCAACATAGGCAGATGATTTTACCTCGCCGCTCAGCACTACTAAGCCAGTAGTAACCAAGGTTTCACAGGCAACTTTAGACTCAGGGTCCTGTTTCAGGAACTCATCTAACAGGGCATCAGAAATTTGATCGGCTACTTTATCCGGATGTCCTTCCGATACCGACTCAGATGTAAAAAGATAAGGCATTATCTAGATATATTATTTCAACAACAAGGCGGCACAGCACTTGGCCCGCAAGCGACAAATTTAGTCTAATTGAGGGAGATGCAAAAACTTGGCTTAGAAATGAAAGCCGCTGCCCGTATTTTCTTTAGGAAGAAGTCCTTTTCACCTAGCTCTCTCCTGTTTTTGTCTCACCTTCCAGAAAATGGCCTAAAAACAAGACGCTGCACGGCTAGCAGCAGTCCTGAAGGGCCACACCGCTAGGAACAGAAACCTTTTAAACCTCTTCCCGTTTCAGAAACATCTTATAATTTCTATTCTACCTACTCCGTCCAACTATGAAAAAACACTTTTATACTCTTCTCATAAGCTTTTTTGCTATAACCCAGACGTTTGCTCAATCTTCTTCTCCTTATAAAACTTCATTTAAGGTAGATGCTCCCATAACAGTTGCAGGAATGGGCTTAAGCGGATTAGGCTTGTACCTGATGCAAGAAAAAGAGCCTTTCACCCAGGAAGAAGCAATGGCGCTTAGAAAAAGTGACGTGAATAGCTTTGACCGTTTCTCGGCGGGGAATCATAGTGAAAGCGCAAAGAAAGTAAGTGACTTTATGCTGTATGGCTCTTTGGCAGCTCCGGCGTTACTCCTGTTTGACTCCGATATCAATGACAACACAGGGCAGTTGCTGGCCCTGTATGTAGAGACCATGTCTGTGACAGGAGCCATCTTTACCCTGAGTTCTGCCGCGTTCCCCAGAGCCAGACCCTTGACGTATAGTCCCGAAGTAGAGATTGGGGAGAAAACACGGGCTAACTCCCAGAACGCTTTCTTTGCGGGCCATACGGCAGCTGTCTCTACCATCTCTTTCTTTACCGCCAAGGTATTCCATGACTATAACCCAGATTCTCGGGCCAGACCGTTTGTTTGGGCGGGTGCCGCCATTGTGCCCGCAGCCGTTGGCTACCTGCGCCTGGAAGCCGGAAAACACTTTCTCAGCGACAACCTGGTGGGGTATGGTGTAGGAGCCGCCGTAGGTATTCTGGTGCCGCAACTGCATAAGAAAGACATTGGGCTTTCCATTTCTCCTACGGTAATTCCGGTGCTTGGGCAGAACCTGGACGGAGTAAGCCTCCAATATAAATTCTAATGAACCGCTTCTCTGCTTCTTATAAGTGGCTGCTGCCCTTTGTCCTTCTGTTCCAGTTGTGCTTTGCTCCGGTTCAGGCGCAAAGCACAACGGAGAGGTTGTACAACACAGATTTGCTGCGCGATGGTCTGATTACCGCCGGTGGGGTTACCATGTCCTTGACGGGTTCCTTGCTGCTCAGCAACAAAGAACCCTTGACCGAAGCCGATCTGCTGACCATCAACAAAAATCAGGTAAACAGATTTGACCGCTGGGCCGCCGGTAATTACAGCAAGAATGCCAAAGCAGCCAGCGATGTTATCTTCTATACCACTTACGGCCTTCCCTTGCTTTTCCTAGCCGATAAAGCGGCCACTCCTCACGCCAAGGACATCTATTTTATGTATGCTGAAACCGTGTCTCTGGCCGGCGGATTGTACGCCTTAACCGCAGGTTTAACGCACCGCAAAAGGCCCAATGTTTACGCTACAGACGCCCCTTTAGAGGAACGCCTACACAAGTATGCCGAGAATTCCTTCTTTGCGGGACATACGGCGGCCACGGCCAGTGTTGCCTTCTTCACGGCCAAAGTTTTCCATGACCTGCATCCAGATTCGCCGTGGCGACCGGTGGTGTGGGGAGCGGCGGCGGCTGTTCCTGCTACGGTGGGTTATTTGAGGCTGCGCGCCGGTAAGCATTTCTTAAGCGATAACATTGTGGGTTATGCTGTGGGAGCCACCATCGGGATTTTAGTACCGGAATTGCATAAAAGAAATAACCAGATGGGCTGGAAGCTCATTCCTACGGCAGAGCAATTACCCGGCGAATTCATGCAAGGCGTGGCTTTGACGAAACGATTTTAGCTCGCTTTTCTCAATCTGCCCCTAAAATAGGAAAGCCAGTCTCGTGTAGACTGGCTTTCCTATTTTAGGGGCAGATTCTATTTTGGGGCTGTTTTGTTCAAATTAGCCTCAAAAAGCTTTAGAATACGCTTGTACTCATCGGTCCAACTGCTGGGCTCTACAAACCCGTGGTCTTCCACCGGATAAATGGCCAGTTCCCAGTTCTCCTTTTTCAGTTCTATCAAGCGCTGCGACAGACGTACAATATCCTGGAAATGCACGTTGGTATCTACCATTCCGTGGCACATCAGGAGCGCTCCTTTCAGGCCTTCGGCAAAGTAAATGGGAGAGCTACGCACATAGGCGAGACTGTCGTTTTGGGGCTCATTTAAAATATTGGAGGTGTAACCGTGATTATAATGCGCCCAATCCGTCACAGAGCGCAGGGCGGCACCAGCGGCGAAAACATCGGGTTGGGTGAACATGGCCATGAGGGTAATGAATCCGCCGTAAGAACCGCCGTAAATACCAATCCGCTTAGGGTCTACTTTGTATTTCTCTACCAGCATCTTCGCGCCGTCTACGTGGTCGCTCAGGTCTTTTCCGCCCATGTGGCGGTAAATGCCCGTACGCCAATCGCGCCCGTAACCCGCACTGCCGCGGTAATCAATGTCCAGCACGGTATAGCCTTTGTCTACCAACAAATTGTGGAACATGTATTCCCTGAAGTAAGTACTCCACCATTTATGGGCATTCTGCAGATAGCCCGCCCCGTGCACAAAAATCACGGCTGGTCCTGTTCCTGAGGCATTTTCCGGACGGTACAACCTGGCATGCACATCGGCCCCGTCTGCGGCTTTGTAAGTGATTATCTCCGGTTCACGCCAAGGATAGGCATTGAACTCAGCGGTAGTAGACTTGGTGATTTGCACCGGTTTGGCACCCGGCCGGTTCTCCATGAGGTACAACTCCCAAGGCTTGTTGGAATAGGAGTACCGAATGGCCAGGTTCTTTTCATCTGGCGACATGGTCACTTCATGTGCGCCGGTCATTCTGGTAATTTGCTCCATTCTGCCGCCTTTCAACGGCATTCTATAGAAATGCTGCTCTCCCGGATGCACCTGATTGGTGGTGAGATACCAGTATTTCTTATCCTGCGACATCTGGATGCTCTGCACCTCAAATTTACCACTGGTCAGGGCAGCTTTACTTGATGTAGTGTTCACCGTGTACAAATGCGCGTAACCGCTTTCCTCAGAGAGAAACCATACATTGTCGTTATCGGGCATCCAACCTATTTCACCGGCACCATAGCCGTTGATCCAGGCATCATCATGCTCACGGTTTATCAGTTTGATAGCTCGGGTAGCGGGATCAAAATTCATGATCCAACGGTCTTTGTTATCCTGCGATCTGGCTACCAATATCGCCTTCTTACCGTCAGGCGAGTAGTAGGGCCCGAACATCATGATTTTTCGCTGGCTAGCCGCCGAACGAGCAGAATCGGCTTTGCTGGCCTTTTGGTTCGTTTGCAGGTAAGCAGGCTTCTCCTGAATTCCGGGTAATGCTTTGAAAGAAACCAGGTACGTTGTGTCCTGTCTGAGGTCATACAGCCCTAGTTCATAGGTAGCCTGATCATCTCCTACTTTGGTTCTGGTGGCAATCTCCTCGGTATAACCCGATGCCGTGACATAGTTAGGCACTTGGGCTATTTTGCTGTTGGCTGGTCTGGTCACTAAACGGTAGGTGATAAACCGTTCATCTGGGCTCAGGATGATATTATCTACTGATTTATCTTCTATGTAGATTTCTCTGGGTCTGTTCTTCGCCGTTTCTCTCTGCGCCAGACGCTGCTGCTTGCGCTCCTCTTCCCGCTTCTGGATAATCTGCAACAATTCTACCTGCTGCTCACGCAAGAAACGTTCCTGCCCGTCCCTCGCCAGTTCCGGATCAATGGGTTTCCTGCCTCTTCTGAAATCGGTAAGTTGCTTTGTCTGGCCGTTGGCTATGTTCCAGGCATAGAGGTTATTGTCCTTCACGTAGGTTATCTCTTGCTCATCAAACGTGAAAGCAGGCGAAGATTCCCGCTCTACGGTTTTGGTCAGTTGCCGCAACTTTCCATTCTTCACCTCTACCAGGAAAAGGTCACCTCCGCGCTCATATACTCTATGGGTCCACTTTTGATTGTAGACTCCTCCAGGGGTGAATAATCTTCTTCGGGCCGCGGCCGAAACCTTGGTTACCTTCGTGCCTTTTGCCTGCACCGTGTACAGCGAGTCCCGTTTCGCATTCTCGGGATTCCATTGGAAATAAACCTGTTTGCTATCATCTGACCAGTAGACGTTACTGGGTGAGGTGCCAATCCACTGGGCAGGATCCTGCATGATCTTATCTACCGTAAGGGTTGGCTTGGTTTGGGCATTGACGGTAAGCAGGGGCAGCACTAGCACGGCCACCGTCGCCCAGGTTGTTTTGATAAAACGCATTTTTAGGCTGATTTTGGGAAAATAGGTCTAAATGGGAAGAAATTAGAAAGCCAGAGACGGGTGCTTCCGGTGGAAATCGGTACCATCTTGGTAGGACTTTGCGAAGGCCAGCAGCTCAGCCTCTCCGAACAGCTTCCCGATAAAGGTGATGGTAGTAGGCAGGTTCCGGCTGTTAAATCCGTTTGGAACCACCACGCACGGGTGCCCAGTCAGGTTGGTGACCACCAGGTTGCTGCTCGCAAACGAAGGGGAAACGTACACATCTACTTTCTGCATCATCTTGTGCATTTCCTGGATGAGTTGATAGCGTACGCGCTGCGCCTGAAGATACTCCACTGCCGGAATAAACCTTGCACTGCGGAACGTATTAGGCCAGGCATTCTTATCCTGGTTCACCATCAAATCTACTTTCCCGTTGCGGGTAATTTCATCAAACGCCGTGGCTCCTTCCACGGAAATGGTCATGACTAAATCGTTCACCGGAATTTTGGGCAATTCGATAGGGATGAGTTCATGTCCTGCTTTCCGCAGTGCCTCCAGGGTAGCCTGATCCTGCGCTTTGGTTGGATAATCGCGCTCAAAGTCCGTTTTCAGGTAGCCGATGCGCAGTTTCTTCAAATTCAGTTTCGCGTCATAATTGAAAGGAGCATCATACACAGACTGATCTTTCCCGTCCGGCCCATAAATAGCATTGAACACAATGGCACAATCCTCCACCGTTCTGGCAATGGGACCTATTTTATCCATGGACCAGCTCAAAGCCATGGCCCCATGACGGCTCACCCGCCCATAGGTGGGCCGAAGCCCAGTGGTACCGCAAGCAGTGGAGGGCGAGACAATAGAACCCAGCGTTTCCGTTCCGATGGCGAATGGCAGCAAGCCCGCCCCTACCGCAGAAGCAGATCCCGCCGAGGAGCCGCTGGATCCCCGGGAAATGTCCCAAGGAGTACGGGTTTTGCCTCCGTACCAGACATCGCCCATGGCTAACTCCCCCATTGTCATCTTCGCGACCAACACTGCCCCGGCCTCTCGTAGCCTCACCACCACCGTGGCATCCTCTTCAATTCTCTGGTCTTTGTAAGGCACAGAACCCCACGTGGTTTTATACCCTTTGGTACTCAACAAGTCCTTCACCCCAAATGGAATGCCATGTAACAGGCCCTTGTATTTCCCGGCCTTAATTTCAGAATCGGCTTGTTTGGCTTGTTGCATCGCCAACTCCTCTGTAAAGGACGTAACACACTGAAGTTTAGGGTTGTACTTATTTAAACGCGCTAGAAAGAACTGCGTCAATTCTACCGAGGAAATCTTCTTCGTTTTCAGAAGCTCTGCCAATTCTCTGACGGAATAAAATGCCAGGTCTTCCCTGTTGGCAGGAAGCTCTACTTTTCCTAAAGATGATGGTTTGAACTTCTCTCTTTCCCGCTGAAACGTAAAGCCCACTGGCAATGGGTTGAACATAAGCGCCGGTGGCACGCTGTTCTCCAACTTAACGGCTCTTAAACGCCCGTAACCGTTCCTCAAATCTGTTAATTCGGCTAGAGCCGTATCTAGTTGAGCAGGCTTAAAGTCTAGTCCTAATAACTGCTGAGCACTCTGCACCATGGGTACAGTAATCTTCTCTACTTCCAGCTTCCTGCCCACAAAAGCACCGGTAAAGAAAAGCGCTAGTCCCAAAGTAGAGAGACCTAAAAATTTATACTGCTTTTTGATCATGATCCTGTCCATTTTCAATTTATTGAGAAGACAATTTATGCTAATTGAAGCTACTTTTTAGAAAGATTTTTGCGTTCCATTTAATAACCAGAGAGGCGTCTTATAAGACATCTCTCGGGTTATTAAAGCGGATATTGTTATAAGAAAGAGCTTTTGCAAAACAGTCTTATTGGCTTCTACTTCCTTATATGTAAAAAGAAAAAGGGCTGTTCTTGAGGAACAGCCCTTTAAAATTCTCAATACAATTTACTATTGATTAAGCACAGGGTTATTAACCACCTCATTTTGAGGAATGTTAAAGGTTAATTGATCAGAATCCCAAGCAAATGTTTGACCAGCAAAGAATAAATGAT
This sequence comes from Rufibacter sp. JT3400010, assembly GCF_054956755.1. Taxonomy (NCBI): domain Bacteria; kingdom Pseudomonadati; phylum Bacteroidota; class Cytophagia; order Cytophagales; family Hymenobacteraceae; genus Rufibacter; species Rufibacter sp. JT3400010. The sequence goes on from NZ_JBUDXA010000006.1 coordinate 204,822, forward strand.
TTTCACCTCTGGTAACATTTTTCTTAAGCCTCTTCATAGCTAAATACGTTTTCCCTTCTCCCCATAGCTCAATACGGGTTTGAAGATAGATTTCATTTAGAAGGGCTTGGCCGCTAAGACCGTTTAATGTAACCACATAAGTAGCGTAAGTTGCCGGGGCAATTCTTTTCACCATCAAGGTCTTCAACATTTCTCTGGCAGCAGCATCTTGGCCTAGTCTAGCTTTAGCTTCAGCGTTCAACAGAACCATTTCTTCAAGACGCATATAAACATAATCTGTAGTAACAACACGCTGACCACCAATTTCTCTATTGGGGTCAAAGAATTTGTTAACTGGCATTAAGTCTAAATCTCCAGGCCCATAACCATCTGCTGTATAGAATTTCTCAATTCCTCCGCCAATCGGATCGAATTGTCCTTTTCTAACATCATCGGCACGAATGGCATCATACAATCCTTTATCAATGGTTTTAGGATCACCTGCCCAAGCATAGCTATAAGTAAATACATCCATCTGACCCCAATAAGAAACTAGATCCAGACCATTTGCTACTGTTAGGTCAACCCCCCACATCCAACTAGGGCTAGCCACATTGTTAAATCCAGATTCAGGATTTAAAACTCTGCCATCTGGTCCAATCTGAGCTACCACTTGATTGGCTTCTAACAGGTCGAATTCGCTACCAATAACATCGTTAGTAAGTTCCACTACCTGCTGAAGATCAGCTTGAGTTCCTCTTGCAGCATAGGCATAAGCTAACAAACCTTTCGCCACATCTTGATTTATCTCATTCTTAGCTGCTCTGTTGAAACCTTCCAACAAAGTCACCGCTTCGGTTAAATCTTTAATAATGAAGTTATAAACCTGAGCAGAAGTACTGGTTGGTTGAGCGTCAGATGCTGAAGATGAGTAAATTGGTATTGTTCTTTCATTTCCAGTTCCATAGCCATTGCTATAGTATTGAGAAAGATAGAAATGAGCATAAGCACGCATTGCTTTTGCCTGGCCCATCTGGTGCTTATTAATAGCATTTGCTGGAACAGCATCATTTCCACCCAAGATTTCAATCAGCGTATTGGCGGCAAAAATGATCCGGTAATAGTACCGCCAAGGCTGGTAACCAGCGTTCAAGGTAAAGTCGGTAGTAGCTTGATATCTGGCAATACCGGAATACCAACCATAAGTTGTTCCGGCTAAAACCACATCAGAAGCAATCATATCACTAAAGATATCATAGCCTTTCTGGCCAAAATCATCGTGGTTTGTTGTTCCTCCCGTACCTGTGTTGAACATAGTGGTATATAAACCTGCCACAAATCCATTCAACAAAGTAGGGTCTAATTTAGCCGCTTCAGCTATTTGCTCTGGGGAAGTTCTCTCACTTGGCTGTGTTTCTAAGAAATCATCCTGACAACTGCTCATTGTTAATGAAAGAGCAGTTGCTGCCATTATATATAAACTCTTTTTCATGTTGGTACAAATTAAAATTTAACTCTCAATCCAGCTGTTACAGTAGATAATGGAGAATAACGGTACGTATCTGAAGCTCCAGCTTCTGCAGTAGATGGGTTAAAGCCCTCACGAGCAGTGTTAATCCAAAGGTTATCACCTGATACCCAAACAGAAAGTCCACCAACACCAAATCTACTAGTGATAGCAGCAGGAATGTTATATCCTAAGCGTACATTGTTCAAAGCCAAGTAATTAGCCTTAGTCAAGAAGCGGGTAGATAAGGAGTTAACATTCGCATCTGCGTTGTTAGAGAGACGAGGAACATCAGTAATATCTCCTTCTTTCTGCCATCTGTTTGTAATGTCTTGATGCCAGTTGTTGCTACCTACTACACCACTGTGCATTAATCCTGCATAGGTGTAATCGTAAGCATAGCCGCCTAAATTGTAAATTAATTGAACATTCAGCTCAAGGCCTTTAAAGCCACCACCTAAATTAAAGGCACCTCTTACATCTGGAATAGCAGACTTACCCACATACTTTTGCGTTGCATTTGCATACGTCTTGGTAGTAGTTGTTTTCAAGCTACCTTCGCTTACATTAGGGTTCTTATCCAAATAGTCAGCCAGGTTACCAATACCTTCACCGGTATCCAATGTGTTGTTGTTGTTGACATCATTGTAAACTACATTCCACATAGCTCTACCGTCTTTAGCATCTACGCCTGCCCACTCTCTCATGTAGAAATCATATACTGAGTGACCTTCTGACCATCCGTAAGGAGCTTGCACATCAATAGCCTTAGTTCTACCTGTTTCTGCGCTAAGTGGCATTTTAGTAATCTCGTTATCAAAGATTTCACCATTTACGCTTAGATCTAAGTAGTAATCTTTGCCTTGTAAAATATGGCCTGTAAGGTCAAACTCGAAACCTTGGTTTCTCAAATTACCGGCATTTCTCTTTATTGTAGCATACCCTTGTGACGGAGCAACTCTCACATCAAAAATCAAGGCATCCGTATTCTTGATGTAATAGTCAAATGTACCAGTCAGGTATTTTCCAATACCGAATTCGATACCAGTCTGGAACATTTTAGAAGTCTCCCAGGTCAGATCAGGATTACCTTTGCTAGAAAATCCAAAGGCTGGTCTATCATTAAGCGGATCTATGTCCCACAAGTCATACCCAGGATAGAACCCTACACCTGCCTGGTCTCCGATTAGACCATAGCTTGCTTTTAGCTTTAAATTGCTCAGAATAGTCTGGGAACTCATGAAGTCTTCGCTTGAAATTAACCATGCTGCTCCAACTGAGCCGAAAGTACCCCACTTGTCTTCCCGGAATCTTGAACTACCATCTCTTCTTATAGTAGCTGATAAAAAATACTTTTTAGCAAGGTCATAGTTTACCTGCCCAAAGTAGCTTTCCAAGGAGTAGTCTTCTGTGTAAGAGTTAGACGGGTTAAAAACAACTGCATTACTTAAATCTTCTTCATAGTTGTCTACCAGACCGTATCCAGAAGCTGTTGAGGTATTCCGCTCCCAATTGGTAGCCTCATGGGCAGCCAAGGCTTCTATACTATGCTGACCAAAAGACTTACTATATCTAAGTAAATTCAACAGGTTATAAGAAGTTAACTCTGTACCTTGATGGAAGAGACTTCCGCCTTGAGAAGCCGAACCACCATAGAATTTATTCCCTCTGTTTACATACTTGCTGTTATAATACTGCGCTCCCAATCTGTTCTCAAAGGTCAAACCTTCCATGATATTGAAATCTAAACTTGCGTTACCATTCAATTCATTACGGTTTGTTCTGTTGGTATCATAAGTAGCATCAGCAATGGCATTGGTTAACCCACCAAAGCCACGGGCAGTTGCAGTTCCATAGTCAAACTGATTTCCTCCAAAGATTGGATCTGTAATCAACTGACCACTGGCGTCTCTCATGAACAAAGGATAGATAGACGGCATGTTATCAACAAACCAGAAAATACTACCGGAGTCTTCAGTTTGTCCGTTATTATTAGTTTCAGTTCTGGCGTAGTTGAAGTTCAAGGTACCAGTCAACCATTTGCTTATTTCTTGTCTTACATTTAAACGGGCAGACAAACGGTCAAAAGATGAATTGATTGAGTAACCTTGATCATCTAGGTATCCAAAAGAAGAGTAATAGCTTGTTCCTCCATTTGAGCCACCAAACTTAAGATTAAACTCCTGACGGGCAGAATTCTGGAATGCATAATCCTCCCAGTTCTCTGGATCATACTTTCTGGTGATACCTTCTCTTACACTTCTAGTTGTAGGGTCAATTAAGGCTGCACCATTAGCTGCGTTCCAAAGGTTGTAACCTGGTCTAACGCCAGCAGTAGAAAACAACCTTGTGTTAGCATAATTTGTAGGGTTTGCATTACCAACAGCTACCCCTTGGTTGTAAATACCTTCCCATCCTAATGCGATATACTGCTCAGGAGACTTAATGGTGTTGTACCGTGGAAGGTTAGCCATGTTTGTTCCAAAGTTAGCATCTGCCTCAATATAGGATTTTTTACCTCTGCCGGTTCTTGTAGTAATTACCACTACGCCGTTTGCTCCTCTTGAGCCATAGATAGAAGTTGCAGCAGCATCCTTTAAAACTGTAGTAGACTCAATATCAGATGGATTGATAGAGTTAAGGCTTCCTGAAAATGGTACACCATCTACCACATATAGTGGATCGCGGCTACCATTCACAGAACCTATACCACGAATACGAACAGTGGCAACTGTACCTGGCTGTCCACTGGTGTTCACAACGCGTACACCGGCAACCTCACCTGCTAATGCCTGAGAAACGTTGGAGACATTCTTTCTATCTAAAGCCTCTCCAGTAACTGTTTTTGCTGTACCTGTAAATGACTGTTGAGTTGTTGTTCCGTAACCAACTACCAAAACCTCCTGCAAGTTTTCAGCATCAGTAGCTAATCTAACGTTAATTGTAGTTTGATTTCCAATGGCTATTTCTTGGTTTGTAAATCCAATAAAAGAGAACACCAAGGTTCCGCCCGCACTGGGTACCGAGATGGAGTAGGATCCGTTTACGTCTGTTGGAGAAGCCGTAGTGGTTCCTTTGAGTTGCACAGTCACACCAGGCATTCCCTCGCCTGTTTGTGCGTCAGTCACTCGTCCTGTTACAGTTCGGCTTTGGGCCCACGCCTGTGATACAAGCGCCAGCATCAAGACGAAGCTGAAAAGTAAAGCTTTCTTCATGTGGTTTGTAAGTTGTTTGTAGAAAAAAATTATTGTTTAATCGCCCAATTTAGTCTTTAAAAATATTCTGTCAAATTTTATCCTCATTTTATTCCTGCATTAAGCATCTACAATGCGTAAGAGGAATAAATTTACTGTAGCCATATATTGAGCTTATTAGTTTTCAGGTTCTTTACCCGCACTGTAAGAGGTATTCTCATCCAGCACCTTCCCATGACTCTGCTGAAAGTAAGTGCCTTTTCTACCCTATGACTGACAGAAGTGCGGAACCATGCAACAATCTAACTGGTGACAACCAACCTTTCTTACATGACTTTTCGGGTATGTTCTATGCGGTGACTACAACCAAGCTCAGCCGCTAACATTGCTTTGCCTTGTTGTTCTGGCAGAATGCGTTTTTATGCTCTTTTGGGAAGATAAGGCAAAAAAAGAAATTGTAATTCAGAAGCGGTGAATGGATAACATTACCCCCTCTAACTTTTGTGGAGGTCAGCAACTTTCATTCTCAAACGGAACACTTCTAATGGCAACGAGCAGGCTTTACTTATGCCCCCTATTGGCGCCACTCACCATGCACGGGAGCCTTGTGGGTAACAATTGTGCCTAATACTTGGGGAAATCTCTTCACCGTTGCTTGTGAAATTATTATAAATTTTGAACCATTCGGTTTGATGGCAGTTTCCAGGAAGTAGCCCCTAAAGAATTACTGGTGTTATCACCAACAATGACCGAAAATGAGTCATACACTATGCCCCTCCAGCATCTGCAGATCTCTATGGCCTTTCAGAGTAATTGGGTATTAGCGTAACACTCTCCAACAATAGTACTTCCTTAAAGAAAAGAGCCGCCTAATTAGGCGGCTCTTTTCTTTAAGGAAGTACTATTGTTGCAATTAGAGCGGGTTTTGAACAATGGCTTTGTTCACGTTAATCTCAGCTTGAGGGAATAAGAATTGCCACTCTTTTGCACCAGGCTCCACCCTGAAATTACCGCCTGTAATTACCCATGAATATTGAGGTATGTGGTTTGCACCCGTTCTATCTAAAGCACTATTAGTACGTTTCAGGTCTAAGAAACGGAAGCCCTCGCCCCACAACTCACTTCTACGCTGTAGGAGAATCTCATCTACCAGAGCTTGCCCAGTTTTAGTAGACTTCACATATTGAGGATCCCGAGCGCTTACCAGTCTGTAAAGGTTATCTGCGGCAGTAGCAATCCCTTGTCTGGCTTCTGCCTCGGCTAGAATCAAATACATTTCAGCTAAACGCATATGAGGCACATCTCCAATACTCAGGTTAGTGTCAGATACTAAAAACTTCTTGTTACCATACGGTGCTTTCACACCACTTGGGGGAGCAGGGATACTCGCGCCGGTTGGATCCCAAAGAAGTTTACGCACATCGGTAGCAGGAATCTGGTTATACACTACTGAATTGATTTTCTTCGGATTCTGTCTGATAACAGTTGAACTGTAGTTAGCAGACATGTAGGCAAAGAACGAATAGAAAAAGTTTGTCTGATCAGCCTGCATTTTGCTACCCCACATCCATTCAGGGTTATCAATATTATTGAACCCACTGGTATATTGTGTTCTGCTCATTAACGTAGCCCCGCTTTCCTGAATAGCAGCTTGGGAGAATTTAGCAGCATCAGACCAGTTCTGCATGGTTAAAGCCACCCTTGCTTTGATACCTTTTGCGACAGCGGCATTGAAGTGAGACTTTGCCGGACGGGCAGGAAGCCCGGTCAACATTGCAATGGCATTGTCCAGATCAGTATTGATTTGCGCATACACCTCTTCTACCGTAGCTCTTGGCTGGCCTTCAGTAGTATTGGTAAGCATCAAGGGAACTCCTAGCTGGCTGTTTGTTTTACCAGCCGCATAACGCTCTCCAAATACCTGTACCAATTGAAAATGGGCCCAAGCTCTATATACTAATGCCTCGCCAATCACCATCTTCTTTTCAGTCTCTGACCCAGTGGCATTGTCCAGCCCATTGATGAGCATATTGGCATTAGCTATAATTCTATAGTAGAAATAATACCAAGCATGGTTGTAGGTAGTAGTAGAAGCTGCATTTCTATGGGCTACCCAGTTATGCTCCCCTGACCACCAGCTTGTGCCTATGGTCTGCACCCAGTCATCACCCAAGGCATCCATCATAATCTTCATAGACCCCTCTCCACCCTGGTTCTGTTGACCATTGTGTTGCGAGTACAACATTCTGTGTATTCCGTTCAAGGCTGCCATCGCATTCTTTGTATTAGAAAGAACATCGGCTTCCGTAACGGCATTGGTGGGCGAAGTTTCCAGATACTCTTCTCCGCAAGAAGAAAAAATCAAAACGCAGGCTAAAAATGCGCTATATATTGTCTTTTTCATTTCAATTAAGTTATAAAGAAAGATTCACTCCTAAAGATAAAATTCGGGAAGGCACATACACCGCAGAAGTTGTACCCGTGAAGTTTTGTGCGACGTTCATACCCTTCCTTTTGGAGATGAGTGCCAGGTTTTCACCAGTAGCAAAAATACTTGCATTGCGTAGCTTTACTTTTGTCACCAGAGCCGCTGGAATGCTATAGTTTAAGCTTACTGATCTAAAATTCAAATAAGAGGCATCAATCAGCCATCTGTCTGATGCCGCAGCAAGGTTGGCTGTGTTACCTACTTCCAATCTAGGAACATTCGTCATATCGCCGGGATTCTGCCACCGTTGCAACATATCTTTGTGCATGGCACTTCCGTAAGTTCCGTGGTTCATTAAACCTGCATACTCACTGTCATAGAACTTGCCGCCTACAGAATAGGTAAGTAGTGCAGATAAAGAAAAGCCTTTATAAGTAAAGGTGTTGGTAATACCACCAGAGAAGTCTGGGATGGCTGTACCGGCATAATGGTATCTGGCATTATTAGCCAAAGATGTAACGGTATCAGCACCTATGATTTTACTGTTTGTTTCATTATAAGCAATGGCTCTGTATAAAGCATTTCCGTTCTCTGGATCAACACCATAATACTCCCGCAACCAGAAAGCCTGCATGTCTTCCCCTACCTTAAACTTCTTGGTGCCAGACACCAGTTCTTCATAAGGCAGCTTAGTCAGTTCGTTTTTGAAGGTGGTCCAGTTTACATCTAGGTTCCAAGAAAAATTATCTGTCTTGATCACATCACCAGCTAATCTAAGCTCAATGCCACGGTTATACATAGCGCCAATATTCTCTATTCTGCTATCCACCCCACTAGAGAGCGGAAGTTTCACTTCAAACAACAAATCTTCAGACTCTCTATTGAAGTATTCAAGTGAACCACTTAATCTGTTGTTGAACAAAGCAAATTCAAGTCCTACGTCAAAGCTGTTGTTTTTTTCCCAAACCAGTGCTCTGTTTCCCAAAGTAGATTGTGAGAAGCCTGGCTCTGCGGCATTGTTTCTACCTAGTGTGTATAAAGCTTGCCAAGCATAGAAATCTCCAATATTTTCGTTACCAACCTGACCGTATGAGGCTCTTAACTTAACCATATCAACCCAGTTAGGCATAGTAAAGAAGGTTTCATTGTCTAAGCGCCAAGAAGCACCAACAGACCAGAAACTTCCCCACCGCACATCTTTAAAGAACCTTGAAGAACCGTCTCTCCGGTAAGATCCCGTAAGGGTGTACCTCTCATCAAATGTATAGTTCGCTCTTCCAAAATAAGACTCAATCTTATGCTCTTCTGAATAAGTATTGAAACTGTTGGTAGTGCCAAAGTTTTGAAGTTCCGTGTTATCTGGGACAATCTCTCCCGATTTTGAACCAGTTAAATCATCTAACTTTCTGCTGTAGTTTTCATGACCCAACAAAGCATCAAAGACATGCACTCCGCCTAATGTCTTGGTATAATTTAATAATTGGTTTACTGTGAAACTAGTCAGATTATAAAGCTCACGTCCTGCTCTTCCAGCAGGAGCGCCATCCCCTACTCGGGTATTTTCATACGTCTGTTGCTCATAGTTCGTAATGTCTACAGCAAAGTTTGCAGTCAATTTGAAGTCTTTCAGGAAGGTGATTTCTCCGTAAGTTCTACCACCTAACACATTGCGTCTGTAAAGGAAGTTGTTCCATTCAGTTTCAGCCACAATGTGTCTACCTGGGTAAACAGGACGAGTCATGGTAGGAGAAGAACCCCCTAAATCATACACTCTCTGCCCATTTTCATCAAGAACATAGGCTCCGGTAGTAGGGTCATGCTGATGAATAGGGTATATAGGCCCCACACCTCTACTGAAGAAGAAGGGGTTTACAAAACCAGTAGCACTACCCGTGCTTGCCTGATTAGAATTTGAAAGAGTGTAGTTCATGTTCACCCCAGCCTTGAACCAATTAGTCAAATTACTATTGACGTTCATACGACCTGAAAATCGCTCGAAGTCTGATCTAAGCAGATATCCTTTATCATTCAAGTATCCTAGAGAAACATAATAGTCGCTTTTTTCACCTCCGCCATTAAAGCTTACAGTATAGTCAGATCTTGAAGCATCACGTGTGAGGGCGTCTTCCCAATCCAAATCATCTCCCCATAGCAACTGCGCTTCTGGATTTAGAGTACCATTAGGAAGGACAATCTGGTTGTTTGGCACATTAAATGGATTATACCCTAACAAACCTTTGATATCAGCAGTTGCCTTCGCACTGGCCTGTTCTCTGGTGGTGGTTCCCCGCACCAAGCTATTGCGGTAGGCCTCCCACATCAATGGATAGTACTCAAATGCATTCACGCGGTCATACTCAGGCACTGCTCTGGAGGAAACCCCTTGCAAAGCTCTTACATTTACCTGAATACGGTCTTTCTTTCCCTTTTTGGTGGTGATCATTACCACACCATTTGTGGCACGCGAACCATAAAGCGCAGTAGAAGCGGCGTCTTTCAAAATGGAGATGCTTTCTACATCTTCCATGTTAATATTTGACAGACCGGCTGTATAAGGGACACCATCTACTACATAAAGTGGGTCATTGGAATAGTTCACTGAACTGAAACCTCTAATGCGAATAGCAGGTCCATCTCCAGGCTGCCCTGATCCACCAGATACCTGCACCCCTGCAGCTTGCCCTGCAATAGCATTGGTGATATTCGTTACGGGTCTCTGTGCTAACTTCTCTGTACCAATTTGAGCGACAGATCCGGTAAATGTTGCAGGATCTGCAGTACCGTAGGCTACTACAACAACTTCATTTAAGCTTTTAGCATCACCTACCAACCGCACATTTACCGCAGATTGGTTACCTACAGCAACCTCTTGGTTCACAAATCCTATAAAAGAAAACACCAAGGTTCCGCCCGTGTTGGGCACAGGAATTGAGTAGGATCCATTTACGTCCGTTGGAGCAGCCGTAGTGGTCCCTTTGAGTTGCACTGTCACACCAGGCATTCCCTCGCCTGTGGCTGCGTCTGTCACTCGTCCAGTTACAGTACGGCTTTGCGCCCACGCCTGTGATACAAGCGCCAGCATCAAGACGAAGCTGAATAGTAAAGTTTTCTTCATGTGTTTTAGGTTTGTTTGTTAGAACTTTATTGTATGGTACTCTAATTTAAGCTTTTAAATAGTCTTAACAAACTCTTAACATACCATTTCTACTTACTTTGAAGACTAACAACTTCCTACCAAATGCTTTTTTCTTTATTTACATAAACTCAAGCTATCTAATTCATAATTTTCAATGTCACAAATTAAACTATTTAATAAATTTATAATTATTCGACACTTATTAAAATATTCGCAAATATATTAATAATAAAAATTAAACACATGTATTTGGGAATAGGATTGAATAAATTATTCCCTAAGGCTAAGCTCTAAGAACACAGATATGCGTGGTCTTCAACTTTGACAAGAAATACTTCTTTGTCATAAAAAAAGCCCCGAGGTATGACCCCGAGGCTTTATATTCAGACCAATTTGATTACTGCTGGCTTATGCTTAAACCTATTCTATCATATTTGGGACTAGGTTGCAATACTTCATTTCCCCTTAGTTCAAGAACTAAACGCACAGCTGTTGTAGAAGATACTCCTGGGTTCAGGATGGGAATCTCTACATAACCAAAGCTAGAGTTCGCAGGAATAGTTACATTACCAGAAAGAGGACCATAATGCGTTCCTTGCACAGCAGTGCTTTCATCTGCCACAACCACATAAGACACGGTTTGAGCCTCAGTTTTTTGAGGACCTACCAAATTGACGCGTAATCTAAAGACACCATTGGTGGCGGCCCAAGTTCTGGTAATTAAGGTGTCTGCTGCAAATCCACCTGTTGCACTTGTCAATACACTTCTGCCGTATTGAGGTCTGCGTGTTAGCAACGTATAATCTTTGCTAACACCTCCCACAACAGAGCGAGCATTATATGTTGCAGCATCAAATTCTACTAAGCTGTCTTCCCATAAAATCTCTTCGTTCTCTATGCAAGAATTTAGCAAAAGAGCTGCAAAAGCAAATAGATATAAAAATTTCTTCATGTCAAATATCAATTAATAGCCACTGTTTTGTTTCAGGTTCGGGTTGCCACCAATATCGTTTAAAGGAATACCAGGTAATATAACATCTTCAGTAAAGGCAACAGTAGTACCTAAAGCTGGTTTATTTATATCCATTCCTAGTCGCTTTAGGTCAAAGAACCGATGTCCTTCAAAGGCAAATTCCAAACGACGTTGTAATAAAATCTCAGTATTTAAAGCAGTACTTGTAGCTGCAACACTGGCCGTCAACCCCCTGTTCGTCCTGATTCTATTCACATCTGCCAAAGCAGAGACCAGTCCCCCAGGTGTATTGGCATAAGCCTCAGCTCTGTTTAGATACATTTCAGCAATCCGGATTACAGGTATGTGATCAAGGTTGATCTCACCGTTTTTACCAAGGAATTTGGTGGTCTCTACCCAAGGGTTACCTCTACCGCTTGTTCCTACCTCAAAAAGCAAATTACGCACATCTGAAGTACGAGCAGTAATGGTCGCAGAGGCAGCACCATTATTTGTAACAGTAATTCCTAAATCAGTTAAAAGAGTAGGAGTAGGAACCAAGTCGCCAAACCCGCCAGTTCTTGAACGGTCTCCTCTAACAACCAAGGTTGTAAAGGAGGTTTGTAATGACTCATTTACCCCAATATTTTCAGCAGGTGTTTGAAATGCAACTTGAAATATTGTTTCAGGGTTAGTTGCATCACTCCAACTGGCCACGTAGTTTGCCGGAGTTGTCAAGGTATTACCTCTGGCAGCAATTGCCGCGGTAGACATCTCAATTACTTTAGGGTAGTCTTTTCTGTAAAGAGCCACTCGTGAGTAAAGCGCTTGGGCAGCTACTTTAGAAGCTTTACCCACATTGGAAATAGCACCTAGTTTGGCAACTGCTTCATCTAAATCAGCATAAATAGCATCATATACGTCATTGATTGGGTCTCTTGCAGGTAAATAAGCTAGTGCTTCTGCTCCGCTGTTAAAAGTTTGCTTTACAATAGGTACCCCACCCATGTTCTTAGACTCTACCACTGCACCTGGAATATAGGCATATGATCTAACCAGATCAAAGTGATACAGAGCTCTAAGAAATTTAAGTTCGCCTTCAAAAGCAGCTTTGTTATCAGCAGTGACCGTTGGGTCCTGCAAAGTAGGGAGTGCTGCAAGCACTAAGTTAATTCGTTGGATCGCATCATAAGCCGTACCCCAATGCGTAAAATGAGCTCCTATTGCGTTCCGGGCCTCTGTTACTAACCTACCAGATTTATTTGTTGCTCTACCATTATCTGAAAGAGCCTCTGGCAAAGTAATCAACCTATTACCATACATGGTAAGGTTTTTCAAAGGAGTGTACGCCCCCAAAATGGCTGATCTTACTGCGGCACCGGTAGTCAATGCTGTTTCAGCATCAATAGCCGTTTTAGGCTCAATATCTAATAGACCTTCGCACGAGACCGCAGAAAACGCGATACCAGCAGAAAGTACCACGGCACCTATCTTATTTATAAAAAATTTTCTCATTATCAGTTGAATTAAAATCCTAATTGAACACCAAAGGTTACGTTCTTAGACTGCGGTATAATACCGGTAGCTTCTCCATAGAACTCTGGGTCATATCCTGGGAAATCTGAATACGTGTAAAGATTAGTAGCCTGAACGTATACTCTGGCAGAGGTAAATGCTCTTGTTTTGGCTAATAAAGTAGAAGAGAAATCATACCCAAGTTGTGCGTTCTTCAACCGGATGTAATCAGTCTTGAAGTAGTTGCGGGTAGAGGCAATGGCGTGGTTACTTCCTTGTGACTCAGCACCACCATTATACGGTCTTGGAACATCAGTAATTTGACCAGGAGTTGTCCATCTTCTATCATAGAGATCAGTCAAGCTATTGAATGTTCTGTTACCATTCTCTGATAAGAAGCCGTACTGTCCATCAAACTGAGTTCTGCCATATTGGTATTGAAATAAGACAGAAAGATCAAAACCTTTGAAAGTAAAGGTGTTTTCAAGGCCGCCTGTGTGTCTAGGAAGGGTAGAACCAATTACTCTACGATCTGCCGCGGCAACTTGATAGGTAGGGTTATTGTCTTTATCATACCACATAGGTCTTCCTGTGGCTGGGTTTACACCGGCATATTCATATGAGTAAATAACGCCTAAGTCTTCCCCTACAATAAGTGAGTAGCTAGGTGTATTTTGCACATTATTGTACAAACGGGTTACCTCATTCTTCACATAACCGTAGTTAAAATTTGTTCTCCACTGAAAACCACCCTTATCTATGTTTATAGTGTTTAGTTCAAATTCAGCTCCTCTTTGCTCTAGAGCACCAATGTTAACGGTTACTGTACTATAACCTGTAGTCAACTGCAATGGCAAGCTAAACAAAAGGTCATCGTTCTTCTCAATGAAGGCACCAATTGTACCGGAAACTCTATTGTCAAAAAAAGCAAAGTCTAAGCCTACGTCTGTCATGGTACGAGTTTCCCATTGAAGAGTAGGGTTGGCAAGGTTAGTCTGGGCAATACCCAAGGCTCCTGCATAAAGGCCAGCATTACCATAAAGAGCTCTGGCATCAAAGTTACCGATACCATCACGGCCGTTTTTACCCCAGCTTGCTCTCAGTTTCAAGGAAGATACCCAGTCCACTTCCTCCATAAAGCTCTCATCAGCCACATTCCAGGCTGCTGCTACGCCAGGGAAGAATCCATACTGCGTATCTTTACCAAAGCGGGAAGAACCGTTGTATGACATAATGGCTCTTAGCGTATATTTTCCGTTGAAAACATAGTTGATTGAACCAAAGGCACCAGCTCTCTTATATCCGGTAAAGCCTTCTCCAACACTTACAAGTGTACCGGCACTACCCAGTGTTCTGAATTCTGGCGTAGGAAACCCAGATACGTTAGTAAATGTGTTGCTACGGGTATCTTTTCTATACTCTAAACCAGTTTGGGCCTCAACTTTGTGCACTTCGGCAAAGGTTCTTCCAAAAGTCAACAATTGAACAGTTTGGAAGTTTGTCAGCCAGTCAACTGTTTTAAAACCTCTTCCGTTTACAGCAAACCCATCAGGAGTCCTTGGATCACGATATTGCTCCCCATTTACACTGTTATAATCTAAGCTATAGCTAGATCTGAAAGTTAAGCCAGGCAATATTTTATAAGTTGCAGCAAATGAACCCAATAATCCAGTTGTGTTTTGTGAACCTGAGTTAAATTCATTTACTGCTGCCACGTTCTGGTTCAAGATGCCTCTAAACACCTGCCCACTTCCAGGCACCCCGAAAAAGGTACCGTCTTCATTTCTAACAGGGTTACTTGGAAGAATTAAGCTACTAGCGAAAGCAGGGTTACCCAAAGTAGAACCAGACACCGCAAACGGAGCCTCCTGGCTAACGCTACTTAAATTCAAAGTTGTTGAAAAGCTTAGTTTATCTGTGGCGGCATGGTCTAAATTTAGTCGCGCACTTGCTCTTTGGAAATCAGCCTTGGTCAAGATAGCAGACTGTTTTTGATAAGCACCTGATAAATAAAATGTCGTCTTTTCGTTTCCACCTCTTGCAGAAAGTTCATAATTGTTTACAACCCCTCTCCCAAAAGCTTCATTCTGCCAGTCATATGTTGGCAAGGCGGCAATCTCAGCATCAGTAGCAGTAGCAGGAAGACCAATTTCATTCAACACTGTAGTTCTGGCACCAGCAGGATTGTTAGCATTTGTTACAGCCTCTGTTCTTAAAGCAAAGTATTGCTGTGAATTCAACACATTGAATTTCTTCAATTTGTCTGCAAAGCCAGTATAATAGTTCGCCATGAAGGTGGTTCTACCGGCTTTCCCTTTTTTAGTTGTGATAATTACGACCCCGTTTGCCGCTTGAGAACCATACACAGCCGCTGTTGCTGCATCTTTGATTACTTCAATAGACTCAATGTCATTGGTATTGATTCCCGCCAATGGATTGGCAGATGTCACCCCTGACCGAGCGGCGGCAGTATTGATTTGTACTCCATCTACAATGTACAACGGCTGGGTACCACCGTTCACAGAGCCTACCCCACGTATTTGCACATTGATAGCTCCCCCCGGTATACCTGTGCTAGATTGTACCACTACCCCGGCAGCTCTACCTTGCAAAGCTTTATCCAGTGAAGCAATAGGTTGGTTCTGGATAGATGCCCCACTTACCTGAGCAATGGACCCGGTTACTTCGCGCTTTTCCTGCACACCATAACCTGTAACAACTACCTCAGAAATTTGGCGGGCATCAGATGCTAACCGTACGTTAATAGTAGATTGGCTGCCAATGGCAACTTCTTGGTTTGAATACCCAATAAAAGAGAACACTAAGGTTCCGCCAGCACTGGGCACGTTGATCGAATAAGCACCATTAACATCAGTAGGTGATGCAGTAGTGCTTCCTCTGAGTTGAACGGTCACACCAGGCATCCCCTCTCCTGTTTGTGCGTCCGTCACTCGTCCTGTTACAGTTCGTGTTTGCGCCCACGCCTGTGATACAAGCGCCAGCAGCAAAACGAAGCTGAATAGTAAAGTTTTCTTCATGTGGTTTGAGTTTGTTTGTTTGTAGATATTATTGATTGATAACCAAATATAAACCTAATAGCCATATTAACAAATTCTTAACATAATGTTTTTAGCAATATTTTGAACCTTATTTTCCACAAACCCGTACAATGGGCCTTTTAACAACATCAGAATTATTCAATCTTAAAATTAAAATCATACAATACATCCTTTTTTATAACAAATCATCAACTATGTTCTCAATAATTTAAAATTCCAACAAGTTTTCTTCTATATGCTTACAAAAGCTTATTTGAATAATTAACAAGCCACATCTTAAAGATAAAATCTATAATGTGGCTACTCTGAGGCTTAAACACCGTGAAAACAGGAAGCCCTCCGTCAGTGAACTGACGGAGGGCTTCCTGTTTCTTATCTGTTTTACTTAAACTGTTAATTGAACCCAAACCCAACTCCTGCAGTAGCTGAGGGATATTTGGCCAACGTTCCTTCTCCATATAGAGAGAAGAACAATAGTTTGAGGCGAACCCCGGCGGTTAGTCCAACCTGGCCGTCCTTAACGTTCAAGGCAACAGGATTGACCACATCCTGAATATACTTATTGGGAGGCGTAGCCCGAAAAGAAGTGAGGGGGATGCGTCCGTTCACATGTACATCAGTGGTTGTGTGGCTGTACTTCAAACCGCCATAGGCCGTGATCACACTTAATGTTTTAGAAACCACCAGACTAGCGGTCCAGGCTTTGGTGGTGAAAACCAGATGTTGGTCTTCATAATAACCATCCTGTTGCTGCTGGGAAGACCTGGAGGCAGTAGGATCTGGGGCGACTTCAAAACCAGCGGTGGTTTCGGCTTGGGTATATCCACCAAAAGCGGCAATGTCAAAACCCGGAATAGCGTTGATCACCGGAATCCATTGTTTGAGGCCGTGCTTCACCCCAAGTCCCCACAGTTTAACTGAATAGTCTTCGTATTCAGTCTTAGGAATAAACCTTAGCGCTACTTCCGTGTCCTTTATAAGGCCGAGACTTGCCTGTGCCATTGGAATGGGGACATTGCGGAAACCAATTCCGGGGGGAGTTCTAAAGGTTACTTTTTCACCCGCCGCGCTCGTCTGGATTTCCATTTGCGGCCCTTCTTCCTTGTCGCCAAAAATAGTGGGGGCAATAGGAGATTCGCCCGGAGAAAGTGTGATGGTTTCCAAATCCAGCTTTGAAATGTCAAAGGTGGTTTGATCTTCTTGTGCAAATACAGCCGTAGCAAAAACACGTACCTCAAACCTACCCAGTCCCATGGCTTTTCCAGAAGTAAACCAACCACCGTTGAGGGCATGCCCCACGGCTATTCCTCCCGGTTCCACATAGGCCTTGATCATGGTACTCACATCTTTTTGGCCAGCTTTAATCACGTCACTATTCGTTTGTGCATGCGCGGCTGGAGTAGTCAGCAAAATCCCGGCCATCAGAAAAGCCACTAGTAAGAATTTAGAGAAAGCTCCCTTCATAAAACAGGTAAGTAAAATAGTTTTGGTTCATAACTGTGAAATAGTTTGAATCACTAACCCACGCACAAGCTTCCAAGGGAAGACTACATCTTGGAGCATGTTTACAGTGTAGTACGCAGAATCCTGCACCTATTTCTGGCCAGTTTCCCTTAAAACAGGCTGTAAACAGAAGTTTATTGAAAGGTGTCGTAGGCGAATTTGAGGATAATACACGTGACCACTACCAGAAACAACTTCCGGACAAAGCCGGAGCCTTTGACGAGCGCAATGCGGGTACCCACCATGGACCCAATCACGCTGCTGATGGCCATGGGAATACCTATGTGATACAAAATATAGCCTTTGTAGCCGAAGTATAACAAGGCCGACAGATTGGTGGCCACATTCACCACTTTGGCTGAGGCCGAGGCCGCCAGAAAGTTAAACCCAAAAATGCCTACAAAGATGAACATGAGAAAAGAGCCGGTACCGGGGCCGAAGAACCCATCATAGAAACCAATGACCAGCCCCACACCTACCCCGTACCAGATTTCTTTGGTTTGCGGCAGTTTAGGAGCATGAATAGCCCCGAAGTCTTTTCGGAAGAACGTGTACACCGCCACTGAAATCAGGAGCACCAGAATCAAGGGACGCAGCAGGGCGGTATCAAAATGGCTGAGCGCCCGGGCTCCCAGAAACGAAAACACGAAGGCCGTTATGGCGGCAGGCAACAACGCGCGCCAGTTGATCTCTACGTTTCTGGAGTAGCGCCACATAGAAACCGATGTTCCGGCAATACTGGACAGCTTCCCCGTACCGAAAACCGTGGGAACGGGCACGTGGGGTAAGAACACAAACAAAGCCGGCAACTGGATCAATCCGCCGCCGCCTACTACAGAGTCAATCAAACCTGCCAGAAAAGCGAACAGGCACAGGTACAGGATATCCAAGGATGAAGAATTACGCCAACATTGCGGCAGGTGAAACTGCAAAGATTCTGAAAATGTATGGGCTAATCAAAACCTGCGTACCGGAAGTAGTGATTTTAACTTATTTCCAGCAAAACAACCTAAAAACGACCGCCTACTACGGCGGTTTGCTTCAATACTTCCTTCTGCCCCTGTAGGTTAAAGAGTTCTACCAATACCACATAATAACCAATGGCCGCTTTGGAGCCAGCTTCAGTCAAGCCATCCCATTGCAAAACACTTTCCGCTCCTAACAAGGTGTTGGCGAAGAGTTTTCGGATATGCCGCCCGTGGGCATCAAAGATGGTAACGGAAGCCACAAAACCGGCTTGCGGCAATTTGAACTGCAACAACAAGGCATCATCTATCCCGTCGCCGTCTGGGGTAATGATCTTGGGCTGAAGGGTCAGCTTTTCCGTTGCAGCTAGGTTTTCTCTGGATTGGGAATTTACGTAACCGGGTGTGGCTTTCACATCGGTTGCCGCTGAATGGAAGTTTGCCGCGGTGGAGGGTCCAGCCAGAGAAATCCGCTCCAAAGAGACTCCTTCGGGATCAGAAATAAGCCTGAAGTGCTGGTTTTCACTATAGCTTACCTCGTCCATCACGGCACCATCTGGCAAAAGCAACACCACGGCACCGTCTTCATCTGGGAAAGACGGCAAAGAAGACATCTCCAGAAACCTTTCTTTGCGCGCCAGGGAGTATTCACTTTGCAAGGCAGCGGAATTGGTGGTTACTACCAGGTATTCGCCGGGGGCAAGAAGAAGATGTTGGTTGGTTATTTCACGGGCACCGGCTACCGCACCATCACTGGCTCGGTTTGCCAATTTCCAGTTCTGCAGATTCAGGTACCGGGCAGACCTATTCACTATTTCCACAAAATCTACTCCGCTGGGCCTGGGGTTGAACAGGATCTCATTGATGACCACATCGCCTTGGGCAGGAGCAGCCGGAAGAAGCACGGTTTGTTGCTGCGTCTCCAGTGTGTTACCAGAGCAATCCCGTACGTTCTGCACCGTTACGGTATAACGCTCGTTTTCCTGCAAAGGCGCTGAAAGCAGCAGCTCTACCTGCGTTAGCGCCGGAGACAAGACCGTTGCTTTCTGTATGGTAACTCCCGAAGAAATGCTGTACCTATTTCCCTGACTGGCTTGGGCACTGTCTAAGGGTTCATTGAAGGTAAGAAGAATGCGCGTTGGGCTAGTGGCTACCACTTGCTGGAGAATTGGCGCCGTTTGGTCTACTTCCTGCACAGAATTGGGCTGCCCCGGCGTTCCGCCCCGCGGGTGTACAGAGGCTTTCCACTGGGAAGCGCCCGTGCAGGTACTCCTTATAGTAAGGAGTTCTAAACTCCAACCACCTTCTCTTTTGGCGACATCGCGATACCAGACGTTACTATAGCGTACAAAATCAATCAACTGTCCGGTGGCATTGAAAATTTCTACGTCATCGCCGCTGTCATTGAGGGAAGGAAACGAGGGAAGCCCCACTACCGGACCAAACGCCCGATATAATGCGGTATCTGCGGCGGCACATATAATTAAGTAAGCGCCGGGCTGCAAGAGATAACTGGGGAAAGTCCCCGAATTGTTGGTTGCATCTGAATACCGCCATCCTTGCAAGTTGAAAGCCTTGTCGCTTCGGTTGTAAATCTCAATAAACTCGGCGGCTGGTAAATCTTGCAGGGGGTTGAGATCGGCATAGATTTCGGTAATTCTCACATCACCGGGCTGCGCAGATGCAGAATAGACAAACGAACCGGCCAGGTTCTGCGTGAGGTTACCCTCTGCGTCCAGGGCGCGCAGCACTTCTATCTGGTTGGTGCCAGTTGTAAAATCCTGGTTGAACTGCAAACCGACCATGTGCGGAGCGGCGGCGTCCCACTCTGCGGCAACCGGTAGCACGCTCCTGTTGAGCCGGTAATTGGCTAACTGAATCGCCTCCGTTTTCTGTAAAGGCTCTGAAAATGTCAATTTCAACGTTCTGGGGCCAGTGGCCTCCGTGCTTACCAGACTAGTAACACCTATGTCTTTACACGTGAAATCATCGAAATAAAACCGTTGAGCATTGGTCTGCGAGTACCGAAAAAGAATTCCGGCGTACGCCGAGGTGGTATAGCGCGCATCCTGCACGGTGCCTTGCACCTCGTATTTCTGCCGAGTTCCGGTTATGTCAAGTTCCAGTGTCCAGAGGTGAGTGGCCGAGCGGGTAACTCTTACCCATACTTTATTATCTGTGGAGGCTACGGTTTTATCTACCCCATCTATAATCTTAGTGGCGGTGGTGCCATCCTTTCGGTAGAGACTCACTTCATCCTCGGTGTCGCCCAGACGCACGAAGTAGCCGCGCAGGTCGCTTTTCAAATCAGGCTGGTCAGAAGTAAGGTAGATCTCAGCTAGATTATTGGAGGAAGTGGCAAACTCCAGTTGCACATAGAACTCCCACTGTGCGCCAACAGCCAACCTGTTTGGGGTAGACAATTGCAGAACGGTACCGGTTACCGCAGGACCTTTGCTCTGCAATTGCCTGGCAGCATTCACCTGAAAGTATTCTTGGTCGCCCGACCAAACCGGGTTCTGGGTGATGTCTCCGTCTGTGAAAGATTCCTGTATTTGGGCCTGCAGAACGGGTATAAAGGCCAACCATATAAATAATAGAAGAAAGAATTGCCTCATGCATAGGCTGTACTTTAATTATCGTGAAAAGTTGGCTTACTTTGCAACCGGCCTAAAGCGTTTTTCTGCCTGATTCTCAGAAAACAAGCTGGAAACAATTTGGGCCAGATCTCCAGAGGCAGACATGACCGTGTTTTTCGCTGGATCCCATGTGATACTTATTAATTTACACACCCTTACATGAAAGTAGCTGTAGTAGGTGCCACCGGCTTGGTGGGTGGCGAAATGCTGAAAGTTCTGGCGGAGCGTAACTTCCCGGTAGACGAATTGTTATTAGTGGCCTCTGAGAAGTCGGTGGGTCAGAAGATGAGCTTCAAGGGTAAGGAATACACCGTCATCGGGATGGAGGAAGCCATCGCACAGAAACCGCAGATCGCTATTTTCTCGGCGGGCGGAAGCGTGAGCAAGGAGATGGCCCCTAAATTTGCCAAGGCGGGCACTACCGTGGTAGACAACTCTTCTGCGTGGCGCATGGACCCCAGCAAAAAGCTGGTGGTTCCGGAAATCAACGCCTCTGAGTTAACCCCAGAAGACAAGATCATTGCCAACCCTAACTGCTCCACCATTCAGATGGTAGTGGCCTTGAATAACCTACACAGAGCCCTTAAGGCGAAGCGTATTGTGGTCAGCACTTACCAGTCTGTAACGGGCACTGGCAAGAAAGCGGTAGACCAGTTAATGAACGAGCGCGCCGGCAAAGAAGGCGAAAAAGCGTACGCCTATCCTATTGACCTGAACGTGATTCCGCATATTGATGTGTTTGAGGCCAATGGGTACACCAAGGAAGAAATGAAGATGGTGAACGAGACCAAGAAAATCATGGGCGACGACTCCATCAAAGTAACAGCTACGGCCGTTCGGATTCCGGTAATGGGTGGTCACTCAGAATCTGTGAACGTGGAATTTGAGAAGGATTTCACCCTGGAAGAAGTGTACCGGCTGCTGCAGCAAACCCCCGGGGTAGTAGTGGTAGACGATACCGCTAACCTCCAATACCCGATGCCCAAAGATGCCCACGGCAAAGACGAGGTACTGGTTGGCCGCATCAGACTGGACGAAACCCAACCCAACACCATCAACATGTGGGTAGTAGCCGACAACCTCCGGAAAGGCGCCGCCACCAATGCGGTACAAATTGCCGAGTACCTGGTAGAAAACAAATTGGTTTAGTTTTCCTGAAAATACCCCGTAAACAAGAAGGGCACCTCTTTGGAGGTGCCCTTCTTGTTTACGGGGTATTTTCAGAGAACATGCTTGATACTGTATAGATGTAGACCCTCGTAGGAGCTGCGCACATTACGAGGTCTTTTGCGTGGACGGTATTGCTGCTCCCCGCCGATGACTGCTGCCCGTGATTCAGCAATTCCCATTTGAGGCTCTCGCCTCACGGAAGTTGCAAACTTCCGGTCATGGTAGGTCCAAGTCACAGACTTGAATCATGTTCTTTGGGGATAACCCCTGAATGAGATAGCAATGTGTGTGATCTGCTTGTGTAAACATCCCCCTTCGCCCCTTTCAAAGGGTGAATCTCTGCTTTAGAAAGGTAGAAGCCCGTTGCTACTTTCCCCTACACATTGCCAGTTCCAGTCTTTCCCGAGCGCGCCTCGCTTTTGGCCCTGAATTGGCGAAACTAAGCGCAAAAGGCAGCTCAGGCCGAAAGGGCAGTGCGCGAGGGGAAGACGGGGCCTTGCGGCCGTGAGCGCACGGAGGGAAAAGATACAACAACAAAAGCATAAGGGCACCTCATCAACCAGCCGCCACGCCAG
The DNA here is from genome assembly GCF_054956755.1 of Rufibacter sp. JT3400010. NCBI lineage: Bacteria > Pseudomonadati > Bacteroidota > Cytophagia > Cytophagales > Hymenobacteraceae > Rufibacter > Rufibacter sp. JT3400010. Next base: position 227,444 of record NZ_JBUDXA010000006.1, read on the forward strand.
CAACAGGCAAACCCCATGCACAAAAGGCCCAAATTCCAGATGAACAAGCACATTCAGCCAAAAAACTAAACTGATAGCCCTATCATTTCCCGTTTGTCCAAACCAGCTGCACGTCTTTCACTTCTAAGGAAAAATTGGGACACGTCTCATCGCCGGCATAACAGAGCAGATTGCCGTCGCAGTCATACACAGAACTGATAGAGTTGATATTCGGCTCGCAATTTCCCAGCACATAGACCGTGCGACCCTCAAGATTGCCGCGTTGCACAAATTGGCAGTACTCAGATTTCTGGAGTTCCTGCACCTTTACCTTCAGCCATTCTATTTCCTGAGTTGGGTTTTCTACCACGCATACCTTATTCACCTGTTCCTCTTCGCAGGAAGTTAGGGTGAGCAGATAGAAAAGACAGAAGGCGTAAAAAGGTCTCATAGTGATAGGTTTTCTACTAGATACCCAAATGCTACTTAAGGTTGCATGGGTGCCTAAACTTGTTTATTTCTCCAGTATATTCCTCAACAAGTCCCTTTTTGGCATCTGGGCAAGGACCCACATCAACGTAGTTGCGAAATTTACTTGAATAATGCTTTCAAATATTTTTTTTCACATCAATTTCTACTAAATATTTAAACTTATCAACCACTAATCGATTTCCATTGCTAAAACCATAATTTTTTCACAGAAATCCTGCCATCTTCCAATAAAGGCAAGTTACGAGACCATTTACCTCTTCAAGACAAAGAAAGTCAAACGTTTGTACAGCAATTTTTTACTTATATATTTAAGAATATAAATATTTCAAAAAACCAAACCAACCAAACCACATGATGAAAAACCTACTAGCAAGCTTCGTGCTGCTGCTGACACTTGCCGGGCAAGTGTGGGCGCAGGGACGAACTGTAACCGGACGCGTGACAGACGCAGCCAATGGCGAAGGAATGCCCGGTGTGACCGTTCAGCTGAAAGGAACCAGTACGGCTGCTCCTACAGATGTAAACGGGAATTACTCCATCAATGTCCCTTCTGCCGGAGGCACATTAGTTTTCACCTTTATTGGGTATGGCAACCAGGAAGTAGCCATAGGAGGCCAGTCCACTATCAACGTACGCCTTGTCACAGATGCCCGCACAATCAGTGAAGTGGTTGTAACCGGGTATGGTGTGCAAACCCGGCAGGAATTTACGGGAGCAGCCTCCACGGTAACCGGTGAATCCATTCAGGACCGCCCGGTACAAAGCTTCGGCCAGGCCTTGACAGGAAAGGCATCTGGGGTAAACATCGTTCAACCTAACGGCTTGCTGAACAACCCTCCTATTATCAGGGTGCGGGGCGTCAACTCTATCTCCTTAAGCTCTTTTCCTCTGATTGTATTGGATGGGGTTCCGGTATCAAGTGATGAGATTGGGGATAACAGTGCCGCTAACAACGTACTGTCTACCATTAATCCGTCAGATATTGAGTCTATTGACATCTTGAAAGACGCGGCCTCTACCTCTATCTATGGTTCCAGAGCGGCCAATGGGGTATTGATCATTACCACTAAAAAAGGAAAGCAAGGCAGCGCAAGAGTAACCTATGACGGATGGGTGGGCATGAATCAGGCCACCAGACTGCCTGACTTATTGAACGCCCAGCAGTACATGGACCATAAGAACAGAGCGCTAGCCAATACTGCTACGCCAAGCGCACCGGGCTTCTTTCCTTCTTATAACGCAGATGGTTCTTTGGTGGACACAGACTGGTTAGACTTGATCTATCGCAAGGCGATCTCCCATAACCATGCCTTGGCCGTGTCTGGTGGTACAGAAAAGACCACGTATTACTTCTCTACCGGTTATTCTGACCAGGAAGGCTTTATCAAGAACAATGAGTTCCAGCGGAAGTCTGCCCGTTTAAACCTAACCCAGAAAGTAACCGACTGGCTTAGCTTGAAGGGAAACATCAACTATACCAATGGCTTTAACCAGGCACCTAACAGCGGTTCCCTTCCTGGTGCCGGATTCTCTGTGGCAGGTTTAGGCCGTATTGGCTTTGTATTAGCCCCCAATATCTCTCCCTACAACGCAGACGGAACCTACAACCTAAGCGGCAATGCGCTGGGCAATGGTGCTAACATCAGCCCTTACGTGCAGACCTATTACAACCCAATAGTTCTTCTAGACAAAGACCGTCAGACTTCTGAAACCAACAGAATGGTAGCCAACATTGGCGCAGACTTAAGCATCTTCAAAGGGCTTACCTTCAGAACAACTTACTCTTATGATTTGAGCAACACTGAAAACAAACTGTTTTATAACCCCATTAACGGTGACGGTTTCAACCAAGGCGGTTTAGCCACAAACTCAAACTACAGAAGAGAGAACTGGAACTGGGTAAATACATTACAGTACCAAACTACTTTTGCCAACAACCACCATGTATCTGTGCTGGTGGGTTCAGATGCGCAGCAAATAGATGACAACTACTGGTGGGCTACCCGCCAGGGACTTTCTATTGCCACGTTAGATGATTTCCAGGCACCCTTTGGCACTAACACCGCCGGCGGAAGCATTGGGAAAAGAGTGTATGAAGCGTATCTGACCAGCGTTTCTTACAACTTCGCAGATAAGTACTTCTTTAGCGCCAACTACAGAAGAGACGGTAATTCGGCTCTGGCCAACAGAGTGCGCTGGGGTAACTTCGGGGGGGCATCTGTGGGCTGGGCCGTAGCAGAGGAAGAATTCTTCAAGAACTCTACGCTTGCCAACACCATCACTAACTTGAAATTGAAAGGTAGCTGGGGACGCGTGGGTAACGGTAACCTGAACTCAGATTACGCGGCTTACACGCAATACTCTGGTGGTTTGTATGGAACCGCTGCCAGCTTACAGTTCACCCAGGCCGGAAACGAAGAACTGACCTGGGAAACCAGTAAACAAACCAACATAGGAATTGAAGTAGGCGTTTTGAACAACAGAGTTAGTCTGGAGGCAAACTACTACAACAATGACATTGACGGTTTGATCTTGGCCGTGCCACAAGCCCCTTCTAAAGGTATTCCCGGCAACTCCATCTTACAGAACATTGGTTCTATGTACAACAAAGGTTGGGAGTTCACCTTGAACGCTACTCCTTTGGAGTCTGGCAAATTCAAATGGAGCACTAACTTCAACATTACCTTCAACAAAAATGAAGTAACCTCTCTGGTAGATGAAACCACTCCTATCTTAGGTCTTACCAGTGATACAGAGACAACCAACATCACCAGAGTGGGCTACCCGGTAGGCAGCCTTTATGTGGTAAAAACCGCTGGTATCAACCCAGAGAATGGCCGCAGAATCTTCATCAACAAAGATGGCCGTGAGGTGCAGTACTCACACGGTTCCCCCATTCCATGGACCTTCCTGGACGGAAGCCGCGCCCCGGCCGTATCTGGTGCCGATGCCCAAATTGCCGGCAACACGTTACCTAAGTGGTACGGTGGTTTCACCAACAACCTGACGTATGGCAACTTTGATCTGAGTGTGCTGCTCACCTACTCTGGCGGCAATTACATCTACAATGGTACCCAGGCAGGTTTAAGAGATCAACGTATCTGGAACAACTCCACTGATGTACTGAGAGCCTGGACCGCAGAAAACCCCAACACAGACGTTCCGCGTGCCGTGTATGGCGACAACGTGTCTAACGGTTCTTCTTTCCCAATTGATGCCAACGTACAGAAAGGCGACTTCCTGCGTCTGCAGAATGCGGTGCTGGGCTACAGATTGCCAACTGCTTTGTTCGGAAAATCAGGGGTAAGCTCTTTGAGAGTGTACGCGCAGGTAGACAATGCCTTCTTGATCACTAATTACAAAGGCTCAGATCCTGAGATCTCTACAAACGGTGCTTCCAATATTGCCCCAGGGGTTGAGCGTAACTCGGTGCCACAAGGCAGAATGTTCACATTTGGGGTTAACCTAGGTTTCTAATTAATTCGATATCATAAGATGAAAATATTCAACACAAACCCAAGCAAGAAGTATCTGATTCGGCTTGCGTTACTAAGCATGCCACTCGCCCCAATGATGTCGTCCTGCGGTGACGATTTTCTGGATGCCGTTCCTGAAACCGCTGTTTTTGAGGGAAGCAACTTTGACACTCCCGCACTGGTAGTGGCGCAGGTCAATGGCTTATATGCTACCTTGAAACACGCTCGTATTTTGGGTGGTCGGTACCAGATCTACAATGATGTGCGCACCGAAGAATTTGTGAACCGTACCTCCAACGGGGTAACTGCTTTACCGGTGTACAACTTTACCGTAGGCGGCGATGACTCTTACATAGCAGACCTTTGGTCCAGAGGCTATTCTACCGTTAACCGGTCCAACATTTTCTTAGCAGGACTTGCCGCCAACACAGACAAAGTGCCGGCGGCAGATGCCACGGCCTATGCCGCAGAGGCGAAGTTTGTAAGAGCGTTAGCGTACTTCTCCATGGTGCAGATGTTCGCCAAGCCCTACGTAGCAGATAACGGAGCTTCTCCGGGTTTGCCGCTCAGGCTTCAGGCCGAAACCTCAAGCGCCAACAATGCTTTGAAAAGAAGCACAGTTGCCGAGGTGTATGCCCAGATTCTGAAAGACCTGAATGAAGCGGAAGCCGGTTTGCCTGGCGCCTACGCCAATGCGACGCTCAATACCACTCGGGCCCACAAGACCACGGCTATTGCGCTTAAGAGCCGGGTGTACCTGGCCATGGGCCGTTACGCAGACGTGATCACCGAGGGAAATAAGATTGTTTCTGCTGCGGCACCTTTCACGGCTCCTGCCACGGTAGGCGGAGCGGCTTCGGTGCAGCATCAGTTACAGGCCAACATTGCTACCGTATTCTCTAACTTCATCACCACGGAGTCTATCTTGTCAGCGCCTTTCACTGATACAGATGCGCCCGGTACCCAGAACCAGATAGGGTATTACTACAATGCCGGTAACGTGGAGTATTACCTGAACACAACCACCGGTATCTATGCCAACCCGCAGTTTAGAGCAACAGATGCCCGTAAAACGGCACTTACGGCTACCAGTACCGCCACTTACGGCAGTGTGCCGCTTTTAACCAAATGGTCTGGGGTTTCTCCGTTCACCAGTTGGGTTCCATTGATCCGGTACTCTGAGGTATTACTGAATCTGGCAGAAGCAGAGGCCCGCGTTGGAAGCCAGACGCGTGCTTTGGCTTTACTTTTGGCCGTGCACCATCGTTCAGATCCAACCTGGGTGTATGCGCCAACAAACCAAACGGACCTTGTGAATACGATTCTAACGGAGAGAAGAATTGAATTGCTGGGCGAAGGCTTCAGGTCAAATGACTTGTATAGAACAGGCCAGCCCATCATGTCAAGAGGAGCCGGTAGCGCTACCACTCTGGCCTCCATTGCTCCTTCAGATTCCCGTTACCTCATTCCAATTCCAACTACTGAGATTCTGACCAATCCAGAGCTGTAGGCATCCAGATTTTAGGCCTATAATCTAAAAAGTAAGGCAAAAACAGAAGCGGCGCTCCAAGAGCGCCGCTTCTGTTTTTGCCTTACTTTTTCTAAATCAAGCCAGTTTCGGCTCTTTAACTTAGAAGCCTACTGGTACTGAATGTACATGGGTTTGGGGGTGAGGGCCAGCACTTCTTTGGGCGAATACAACTTGGAGCCGGGCTTTTTAGTGTCATTGTAATAGAAGATCTTAAAACCAGTGTACTGTACGGGTTCCTTTTTGATGTAAGCGTTGTAAGTACTCTTCTTCAGGACCCGGTCGCCCCAGCCGTCCATGTGCATCACAAACTGGACGTTGGGTCTAAGCTGAATGTCTTTGTAGTTGGTGACCATTCGCTGGGTAAAGCGGTGTACCACCAGAATCTTGGGAGGAAGGTTGTACTTTACGGCAATGTCATTCAGGAACGAGGTGGCGTAGTTGATCTCCTTCGCGTCCAGAGTGCCTATCTTACGGCCCGGTACGGCTCCGTTTTTCATCGCGAACTCAGGGTCAATGCCCAAATGTACCTGCGGCAGTTTCAGCCACTGCTCCAGGCGGGGCAACTCATCCTGGACGGTGCTTTGCCCAATCTGGATGTCCAGGAACACAATAGCGTTTCTTTTGGCGGCCCAGGCAATCACGGTGTCGGCCAGGTGGTCGCTCATTCTGAGGCGGTAGGTATTGCCTTTGCCTGGTTTGCCTTGCGCCGTCACAAAGATTAAGTGGAGCGCGGGCTGTACGGGCGTACTGGGGTCAGCGGCTTGCCAGGCTTTCACTTCGCCGTCCAGTTTGGAGAGCATTTTTTCAGGGGCAATCTCGCCCAGAATACCCATGCGTTTAGAGAGTGGATTTCCGTAAAAGGCAACAATTCGCTTGTGCGGAAGAATGGCTCCTGGGTTGTCGGCGGCTTCATCTCTGATGGGAGCCTCGGCGGGTACGGTAGCGGCAGAATCACCGGCGGCGGTAGAATCGGTGGGGGCCGAAACAACGGCATTTTTGGCCGAGTCGGCGGGCGGACGGTAACTGGTAGCGGCTACTGCGGGCTGGGCACCGGTAGTTTCTTTGGTTGTTCCTTCAGAAGAACAGGCGGAAAACAATCCTATACTAAAGGCACACCAAAGCGGAAGGCGGGTGCCTTTTCTCATTAAGTTCAAGTTCATGGAATAGGAGGTGAATAAAGTAAAAGCGCGGTTTCCCTCTTTAAGCGTCAGGAAGATACTCCTTTTCGCTTGCTTCTCCATAGAAATCGGCTGATTCTCTCTTCGTTCGGTCTGCACACCGCTTCATCGGGGGTGCTTCATCGGCTTCAAAAACCAGGACTATTTCGTTGAATTCAGCCTTGCAGCGGCATTGTGAAGGCCATGGGCTTTTCACCGGTCGAGATTCTCTTTTACCTGGGTCCTCTTTTCTGCGTATACAGTACCTTTACCGGAAACAAAGCGCCCCACCCATGGAAAAGATTAACCGTGTCTTGTTAATTGACGACGATGACATCACGAATTACATGAACACCCGCGTGCTCAACAAGGCCGAGATTGCGCAGCAGATTGATGTGGTCACCGATGGACAGGCAGCCCTAACCTACCTCAGCAGCCCCGATCATCTGGAGTCTGAATTCCCGTTAGATTTGATTCTGGTGGATATAAAAATGAGTGTGATGGATGGGTTCGATTTTCTGGAACGCTACCAGCACCTGTCTCCGGAGCGCAAGGCGAAAAAATTGTTTGCCTTGTCTTCCTCGGCTAGTTTCTATGACTTGCACCGCCTCAAAGATTTTCCAGATGTAGACGGCCATTTGTCAAAACCCCTCACCCAGGCAGATGCCCTGCACCTGATCAAAGAACACTTCTTTGGGGATACAGACGGCAGCAGCACTACTTCTTCTTCAGATTTATAAACTTAAACAGGCTAAATCCTTCGTTTCATTGCCTTTAAAAAAGAACTTCCGCTTTAAGCTTGTTTTCTCTAAAACAGGCCCAAAGCGGAAGTTCTTTTTAAAGCGAATATCAGGTTATTCTCTGCCTCGGCGCTCTGGGGCTCTCAGCGTGAATTCCTGTGAGGTTTTGTTTCCGTTGGCCTCTATTTCCACCACGTATTTACCGGGGCGCAGGTACAACTGCTCATTCGCAGCAGGCGTTACTTTTACCGGCTCACCCCCTTTGCGGCCTTCGTTCAGGACCTGCTCATAGGCAGCGGTGTTGGCGGCTTCCAACGTAAGGTCATACGCCACATAATTCAGGCCGCGCTCGCTTTGGTCTTTCAGTTCTTTGAGCACCTGGCCTTTGTCGGTTTTGATGCGCACGGTGGTGGTACCGGCTGCATTCACATAGTACGGAATAGTCAAGGAAGGCGTGTAAGGCTGATCCCAGGCCCCGAACTTCTGCCCCCAGCGTTCTGTGTACGGCGGCGGCGTGATCTGAAACGCATGCACTCCCTTCTTCTGCACCTCTGGCGTCAATTGCTGTAAAAGCGACACATTAGCGATGTACAATGACCGGCCGTGCGTGCCCACCACCAGATCATTCTCGCGCGGATGGATAGCCAAGTCATGTACCGCTACCGCTGGCAACACATCGCCGCCCATGGCCTGGAAAGTCTGCCCTTTGTCAAATGACACGTACAAGCCGTTGTCAGAACCTACATACAAGATGTTCGTGTTCTTAGGATCTTCCTTCACCACGTTTAGCGGCTCTTTTGGCAAATCTTTGCCAATTTGCTTCCAGGTCTTTCCGTAGTCATTGGATACAAACAGGTAAGGGTTAAAATCGTCCCAGCGGTAGCCGTTCAAAGTAGCGTAAACGGTTCCTTCGTTTTCCGCCGAAGCGGCCAATCCACTGATCCACATGTCCTGCGGAAGTTTATCGGAGATCTTGGTCCAGTTGTAACCACCGTCACGGCTTACGTGGATGAGGCCATCGTCTGAACCGGTGTACAGCAATCCGAACCGTTTTGGCGATTCTTCAATGGTCGTTAACGTACCGTAGCCTACATCGCCTTTGCGGCCGCCTTTGGTCAAATCTCCCGAGAGGGCTTCCATGTTCTCGCCTTTGTTCAGGGAGCGGTGGAAACGGTTTGACCCGAAATACAGCACATCCTGGTTGTGGCGCGACAGAAGGATTGGGCTTTCCCAGTTGAAGCGCAACGGACGCTCGCCTAGTTGATGCTTGGGTTGGATGGACAAACGTTGCCCTGTGGCCTTGTTCAGGCGGTAATAGGCGCCGTACTGCGAGCCGGTGTACACGGTGTTGTTATCGCGGTAATCTACCTGCACCATCATGCCGTCTCCGCCGCCTAAGCGCTGGTACGGGTAACGGCCGTTGTCGGTCCAGGCGGAGCTGGCCTGGTAGGTGCTGGGGCCGCCCCACACGCCGTTGTCCTGCAAGCCGCCGTACACGTTGTAAGGCTGCGCCATGTCTACGGTTACGGAATAGAACTGCCCTACCGCTGGCGTATTGGCTTTGAACCAGGTTTTACCATCGTCATACGTGATGTTGATGCCGCCGTCGTTGCCGTTCACCAGGTGACCGGGACGCGTAGGGCTCACCCATAGATCCTGATGGTCTGAGTGCACGTTATCGCCGCCAATCTCACGCCAGGTTTTCCCCGCATCCTCTGATTTCAGCAGCGGCACGCCCAGAATGTACACGTGGTTCGCGTTCAAAGGCGACACCCGAATTACCCCGAAATAATAGCCGTAGGTATAGTAAAGGTCATCAATGTAGCCCTCGTGGGTTTTCTTCCAGGTCTTGCCGGCATCGTCTGAGCGGTAGACCTGCGCACCCGTTACGGGCGTTTCAATCATCATGGAGTTGGCATCCACCAGGAAGTCTGACAGCGCTACTGGCTTGATTTTATCTGAACTCACCATTTCCTTCACGGTTTTGGCTGTGTACTGGCGCGGAAAGTTGTTCTCCTCCAGAAAGGTGTTAATGGCGGCATCATCCATCTTCAGGAAGTCTTCTTTAGAGAAATCCTTGAATTGCTCTTTGCGCAGCTTGTTGCCCGTAGCCACGGCGGGTTTCACGTCTTTGCGCAGGTCTTGGTTGTCTACGCTGGCGTAGATGATGTTAGGGTTCTGTGGGAAAATGCTCAAGCCAATGCGTCCGATGCCTTCGGTAGCCGGGAAACCGCTGCTGCCACCCGTGATGCGCTGCCAGGTGTTGCCGCCGTCGGTGCTTTTGAACACGCCAGAAGTGCTGCCGCCTTCCACAAAGTTCCAGGCGCGGCGCTCGCGGTGCCACATGCTGGTGTACAAGGTATTGGGGTTAGACGGGTCAATAACCAAATCCACGGCTCCGGTGTTATCATCGCCGCCTTTCAAGACGTGCTTCCAGGTAGTGCCGCCATCGGTGGTTTTGTAGACGCCGCGCTCTGGGTTAGGCGAGTACAAGTGGCCCAAGACCGCTACCCAGGCCGTGTTAGGATCGGTGGGGTGTTGGATGATGCGCCCAATGTGGTGACTTTCCGGCAAGCCTTTGTACTGCCAGGTTCTGCCGCCATCGGTGCTTTTGTAGATACCCACACCCGAGTAAGAAGAGCGGCTGGAGTTGGCCTCGCCGGTTCCCAGGTAGATGGTGTTGGTTTTCCAGTCAACGCTGATGTCCCCGATGGTGATGACGGTCTCATTGCTGAAGAGTGGTTCAAAGGAGATGCCGTTGTTGGTGGTGTGCCACAATCCGCCGGAGGCGTAGGCCACATAAAAATTGGTAGGATCTGCCGGATTCACGTCTACATCTACCACGCGCCCGCTCATCACGGTTGGCCCTACGTTGCGGAACGGCAGATTGCTTACTAGAGAGTTTTTCTGCAGTTGTAACCGTTGCTCATACCCTTGCAAACGGACTTTGGCAGGCGTGGCAGCAGGTTGCTTTTCTTTTTTCTGAGCCACCGCCGGAAGGCTCAAAAGCCCCATCAGCATGAGTGGGTACAAGGATTTGCGTAGCATAAGGTGTACAGGAGTAGTTTTGTTCGAATAGGATTGTATTTAAAAGTCTGAAAGTAGCGGAAAAACAGGAGTTAACGAAACGTGAAGCAGAGGTTGTCGCTTCCCGCTCTGAAATTGGCTTTCCCGTAAAAAAGAAGCGCCGTTTAGCGGCTACTTTCTGGAAAATAACGGCTAAACAGCTTGCCTGTCTTATAGCCAACAAGTTTCGCCTAGCGGCTCTGCTAGCCGGATACCAGAACATCCACAATCTCTTTTGGCAAACTTGTCTGGAAACGAAACAGGCACTTTTCTAACCCAATTACCTAATAGTTAGTATTGTACTCGCCTAAAATAACTTCTACCTTGTTTTCACCTCTCAATACATGATCTACGGCCACTTCGGCACCTGCCATAGGAAATTGTTTTCCTGTATCACGCATTCCCACTACTAGCTACAGCCTGGACTTTCACTTAGGAACAGCCTCTACATTGTTCCGCTTAAAGTCGTTACTCTTTCTCCATTTTATCAAATAATAGAAATTCAATCATGAATAAAGCTAAAATATTCTTCCTGTTTTTGACTTTGCTAGTATTTACCCAGTGCGGCAGTGATGATGAAAGTGAGGCAACTCCTGATGAATTCACCGGAGAATTTACGCTGGCCGGGAAAACATTCACGGGCTTCTGCGTTGGTTCCCCCGCATCGAGAATAGGCAACTTTGGTATGGACATTAGCATTCATAATACTGCTGTGGCAACCAACACTATGATTTTAGGCAATGTACCTACTGCCAGCAGCGGCACTTTTGCTTTTAGTGATGAATGGAAACAACCCTCTGGAGGCACATATGCCATCATCAGCGCTGACAATATTTTCATGGCTTCTAAGCCGGGGGCAGTATCACGAAAACGGGAGCAAAGTCCTTTACTTTCACTTGTACCGTTTACAGCATAGTGGAAAATGGAGAATACACCATTACAGGCAAAGGCACATTCCGGTAAATAACTGAGCTTCCACTTTAGACTTAGAATGAATTCGCACTGCGGTACCGCTGGGCATCGGCGGGGTACAGGGTCTCCGCGAACTTCAGCAGCGCTTGGCGGGTGAGGGCGGTACTTTCAAACATGCCCATATGACCTACATGTCCCATAAAATACGTCATGCTGTTCTCAGGAAGATGGCACTGCTGCAGGATTGCTTCTAACGGCACGGCCGGGTCTTCTTTACCTACCAGGAAAAAGACAGGAAGTACGGTAGTCTTGAGCACTGCACTTCTATCTGGACGGTCACGCATGGCTTCCAGGCAGCCCAGAATGGTGGCCAAAGGGGTGGCTTTCCCGATGGATTGCAATTTCGCAATGGCGTCTTTACAGGAAACACGGTTGCTTTCAGCGAACAGCGGGGTTACCAGCGTGTCCATGAATTTTTCTATGCCGTGCTTTTGCACAAAGGCAGCGGTTTTGTTCCGGTTTTCCTTTTTCTCCTCAGAATCAGGCAAAGCGCTGGAGTGGAAAAGACACAATCCGTAGAGCAACTCGGGAAATAATTCGGCCAAGGCCATACCTACGTAGCCGCCCATGGAGTGCCCTACTAACAGACATTTCTCCACTTGTAGAGCTTGCAACGTTTCCTGTACCTGCCGCGCCTGGTTTTCCATGGAGAAATCATCGGTCATCGGGCTTTCGCCGTGGCCGGGCAAATCCAGAGCGATAATCCGGAACTGGTGCACAAGGGGTTTGACGAAATCGGTCCAGAGGTCTTTGTTTTCGCAGAAACCATGCAGGAAAACGATAGCAGGACCGGTGCCGATTTCGGTATAGGCAAGAGGGGTATTGGTCATTTGATCTTTGTTTTTGGCTTGTTTACGGGATTGAGGGCAAAGACAGGAATGGTTAAGAATCAACTCATTCAATTACCAGTACGTTTCCAATACGTTACTCTTCCCACCCAGTATAAAATACAAATAAGGATTATACTGAAATGCAACACAGCGCCCGCATAAAACAGCAAGCCTCTTCCTGATACTGGTCCCGCAGTTAAGTAATTCATTATAAATAAAAAACTTAAATACCAGATACAGCATAAAATACCCGAAGAAAGCAATATTGATTTTATCCAGAAACTTGGCATATTCATCTCAGTTTTTATTGAAAAGGTACTTCCATTTCCGGACTTTCTATAATCCAATAGTCATAAGTAGTTAATATTTCCACTGCTATCATCAGTAAGGCAGATAACTTCCTTTTATCTTTTCGGAATTCAGCTTCATTTCCAGAAATTAGCCTAAAACAAAAAGACCTCACAGGTTATGAAAACCTGTGAGGTCTGCTCTTATCAGTTTGAAGGTCTTTACACCCGCACGGCTACATCCATCAGTTCACGCACGGTGCGTTCAATGCCAGCGGGGTCAAAGCCGCAGAGGCGGTGCAGTTCCATTTGGGAACCGTGCTCCACAACCACATCTGGTATCCCGAGGCGTTTCACCTGCGCATTGTACCCGTTATCGGCCATAAATTCCAGAACGGCGCTGCCGAAGCCGCCTTGCAGGCAACCATCTTCCACGGTTACTACTTTGTCGTAGGTCTGGAAGATGTGGTGCAGCATTTCGGCATCTAAGGGTTTGGCGAAGCGCATATCATAATGCCCCGGACGCAGACCATCGCGTTTCAGGTTTTGGCAGACCTCTACGGCGTAGTTTCCTATGTGGCCAATGGTGAGAATGGCTACTTCCTCACCTTCCTGAATCACGCGGCCTTTACCTACTTCTATCACCTCCAACGGAGTGCGCCACTCGGGCATCACGCCTTCGCCGCGTGGGTAACGGATGGTGAAAGGTCCCATGCCGTCCTGGCTGGCGGTGTACATGAGGTTACGTAATTCCTGCTCGTTCATGGGCGAAGACACCACCATGTTAGGGATGCAACGCATGAAAGCAATGTCATAAGAACCATGGTGCGTCTGTCCATCGGCCCCGGCGAAACCGGCGCGGTCCAGGGTGAACACTACGTGCAGGTTCTGGAGGCACACGTCATGCACTACTTGGTCATAGCCACGTTGCATGAAGCTGGAGTAGATATTACAGAATGGCACCAATCCTTGGGTAGCCAAGCCCGCCGAGAACGTGACGGCGTGCTGTTCGGCAATGCCCACGTCAAAGGCGCGATCTGGCATGGCCTTCATCATGATGTTCATGGAAGAACCGCTCGGCATAGCCGGGGTCACGCCCATGATTTTCTCGTTCTTCTCGGCCATTTCCAGCAACGTATGCCCAAAAACGTCCTGGTACTTGGGTGGCTGCGGGGTAGTATGGTGTACTTTGTAGATTTCGCCGGTGACTTTGTCAAACAAGCCGGGCGCGTGCCACTTGGTTTGCTCTTTTTCGGCTAACGCGAACCCTTTTCCTTTCACCGTCACGCAGTGCAGGATTTTTGGGCCCGGTATTTTCTTCAGGTCTTTCAAGACCGAGGTCATATGATTCACGTCATGCCCGTCAATTGGCCCGAAATAGCGGAAATTCAGGCTTTCAAACAGGTTGCTCTGTTTCAGCAGCGTGGCTTTGATGCCGCTTTCCACCTTGGCAACAATCTGCTGGGCGTTGGGCCCAAACTTGCTGATTTTGCCTAAAATGTTCCAGATTTCGTCCCGCACTTTGTTGTAGGTGCGCGAGGTGGTGATATCAGTTAAGTATTCTTTGAGCGCGCCCACGTTGGGGTCAATGCTCATGCAGTTGTCGTTGAGGACAATCAGCAAATCGGCGTCTGAGGCACCGCCGTGGTTCATGGCCTCAAAGGCCATCCCCGCGGTCATAGAACCATCTCCAATGACGGCAATGTGGTGGCGGTCAAACTCTTTCTTGTATTGCGAAGCCACGGCCATGCCCAGTGCCGCCGAGATGGAAGTACTGGAGTGTCCTACGCCAAAGGCATCGTACTGGCTTTCTTTCCTTTTAGGAAAGCCAGAGATACCACCAAACTTGCGGTTGGTATGGAAATTATCTCTTCGGCCGGTCAGGATTTTGTGGCCGTACGCCTGGTGGCCTACGTCCCAAACCAGTTGGTCATACGGCGTGTTGAACACGTAGTGCAGGGCCACGGTCATCTCCACCACCCCTAAACTCGCCCCGAAGTGCCCGCCGTAAATAGACACATTGTCAATGATGAACTGCCGTAATTCCTGGCATACCTGCAGCAACTGGTCTTCGGGCAGTTGACGCAAATCTGCTGGCGAGTCAATCTTGGCCAACAGTTCTCCGGGTTCAATTATCATAGATGTGTGCTTGGGTGGATAGTATTGCAACAACGTACGCCGCTGAAAGTTTTAGCGCAGAGTCTATTTGAAATTTGTCTTTCGTAAACAAAATTCAACCAAGCTCTTATACGTAGCTACCTTCAGTCAAAAGGTAAAATTAAGAATTTTTTCTGAGAGGTTATTTTTTGTGCTACCCGCAGAGAGTTCATTTTTATTCTGATTCCTGAAAAACGGCTTTGAAACAACATAACCGCAGCTTTTAAGGCGGTACTTTCTGTTTTGGCTTATTCATAGAAACGGCGCAACCTAGGTTCCAAGTATTGGTTGCAAATTCCCTTCCTTTCTATGTTTTAGGTCGAAATTCCAGAAATCACCTCAAAAACAGGTTCTTCTGCGGCAAACGTTGGCAGATGGCGTTACTAATCCGTAATTTTGAAGCTAAACCAATGCCGTACCGCCACACGTGAGTTTTGAAATAAAGCTGTCGCTCTTTGAGGGCCCGTTTGATCTGTTGCTCTTCTTTATTGAGCGCGACGAGTTGGACATCCATGATATTCCCATCTTCCAGATCACCAATGATTTTGTGGGGTACATCAGGCAGTTGGAAACCATGAACATGGAGGTGGCCAGCGATTTCATTCTCACTGCCGCCACACTCATGCGCATTAAGGCCAAGATGCTGCTGCCCCGTTTTGAGAAAGACGAAGAAGGCAACGAGATTGACCCCCGCCAGGAACTGGTGCAGCACCTGCTGGAATACAAGCGTTTCAAAGAAGTATTGGGCGACCTGAGTCTGCTGGAAGACGTGCGCCTGCAACAGGAAGAACGCGGCAACACTGATGCCGAACTGAGCAAGATTGCCGCCAAACACCAACTGGAGTACGAGCTCAAAGACCTGAACCTCTACCACCTCATGCAGTCTTTCCACAAGGCCATGCAGCGGTACGAGGACGAACAGAACCGACCCAAACACACCGTAGTCACGTATCCCTACACCATAGACCAGCAACGCACCTATATCAAGAGCCGGGTGAGTGCGCAGGGCGAAGTGCATTTCACAGACTTGCTGAAGGCCTTCCCCGACAAGATTGGGCTAATCTTCAATTTTCTGGCCATATTAGACTTACTCCAGCTCAACGAGATTGGCCTGGAGATTGCCGATGGGTTCAATAATTTCCGTATTGTACCTTATTCTGAACACCAGCACCTGACAATCACTGACCATGGATCTGAATCGTAAGAAACTGCTCTCGTACTTCACGCCGCAACGCATTTTAATTCCCGTGGTGATTGGTTTGGGTGTAATCGGGTACATGTTCTACCGTGACAGCGCCTCCATGGATTTCACGCCGCTCTACAACGCCAAACCTTTCTGGCTGGTCATGACGGTGGTGGTGCTCATGGTACGGGACTTCGGCTACATTTACCGCATCAGGTACGTGACTGAGAAATTCCTGAGTTGGCGCAAAAGCCTGGACGTGATCATGCTTTGGGAGTTTGCCTCCTGCGTGATGCCTTCTGTAGTTGGCGGCTCTACTGTGGCGGCGTTCATTTTGAACAAAGAAGGCCTTAGTTTGGGCAAATCCCTGGCGTACGTGATGGTCACAGCCATGATGGACAACCTGTACTACATCATAGCCGTGCCGCTGGTGTTCCTGATTACCGCCGGCGATATTTTTCCGGAGGTTTCTGCCATGGAGTTTTCCGTCACCAGCAGCCTGGAGATTGCTTTCGGCATCAGTTACTTGCTTATCGCTTTTTACGCGTTCTTGATGGCGTATGGCCTCTTAATCAATCCTGTGGCGGTGAAGCGACTTTTCTTACGGGCCACTTCTTTCAGATTAACCCGCCGGTGGAGACCAGGTGCCTACAAAAACGGGAATGAACTGGTATGGGCCTCGCAGCAACTGAAGGGCAGTACGTTCGGGTACTGGATGAATGCCGCCCTTAGCACCGCCTTTGTCTGGACGGCCCGCTACTTTGTCATCAACTGCCTTATTGCTGCCTTCACAGATATCAGTTTCCATGACCACGTGCTCATTTTCTCGCGCAACATGGTCTACAAGATTGTACTGTTGGTAGCCGTAACCCCCGGGGGCGCCGGTATTGCCGAAGTCGCTTTCCCTACGTTCTTCGGGCAGTTTCTGGGCCGTTTTACCACGGTGATTGTGCTGTTGTATCGCGTAGTGACCTACTACTTGTACTTGATTCTGGGTTCTTTCTTCTTGCCCCGCTGGGTGCTGCGCGTGTTTGGCGAGCATCCGGAGGATGAGGAATAAATAAGTAGGAGGACAAGTTAAAAGAGATTTTTTGTCATCCTGCAAGGATCTTGGTGGCGAACGGCAGAAGCGCTCACACATGCCTTTCTGGCCCGCCCGCCAGGTCCTTACAAGATGACAGAGGAAAGAAAGTTATCTATTGTATCTGATATACAAGGGCATTCTATATCTAACGCTTACAGCCCGGCCATTTTGCACTCCAGGTTTCCATTTCGGCATTAAAAGTGCTACCCGCTTTGTCTCCGCAAACATATCTGGATGTACGGAGCTTATGCTCTCCACATCGCTTACAGTTCCATCTGGCCCCACCACAAAGGAGATTACTTCCGTGCCGAGCAGCTTCCCCTTTCTTACAGCTTTTGGCAATTTGAGCCTTTTAGAAAAAAACTCCATCATAGCTTGTTGACCACCGGGGTACTCTGGCATGCTCTCAGCATATATTTCATTATCACTTTCAGCATCCTTGCTCCCCTCCTTCTCATAATTTTTTACTCCTGCCTCCACGCGCACCGGCAGTTTGTTTTCTTTAGGCGGAATGGGACAGGAATAACCATCGCCGTAGGCGCAGTACGGGTTATAGGCTCTATTAAAATCTACCCACACGCTATCGGTTCCCATAGGAATGGAGAAGTCTAAGTACCGGCCTGTTTCATACGTTTCCTGACCAGTGGTGGCATCGGTAAAAGGGATGAACAGGTACGTCATGTACTTGGGCTGTTTGATGAGTTCCTGGTTCTGGTACACATGCAGCTTTAACGGTTGGCCTTTCAGGCGGAAGTGCAGCTCTCCGTACTTTACATATTCTGGGTTTCGGGTACCCGTAGTAGGCATTTTGAAGATAGCTTCCTGGGCCGTGCGTACAAACCTGGCTTTTACGCGATAGGCTTCATCTACGGGAAAGTACGCTAGTCCTTTGAAGTTGGCTTTGGCTTCTGAGGTTAAAGGAGAGTCCTCGCCAAACTTGAACACGCTGTCTTCGTGGGCGCGATATGCGTTTACCTGTTGCTGATAGGTAGCAGTGGAAATTTGCTGACCCAAGCTAATAAAGGAGATGAGTAAGAGAAGAACGGCAAGAGGTAGAAAACGCGGAAGAAACATATTAAATAGGAAGGTTTTCAAAAACGGCGTACAGAACGTGTAGTTTTGATACGGTAGGGAACTGTAAAGGAGTAAGGCACCGGAACTCCGTCTTGGGTGGCCGGGTTCCATTTTGGCATCATTTTGACAACTCGCATCGCCTCTTTGTCTATAGCGTATGTCAACGATTTGACAACCTTCACGTCCTGTAACTCTCCGTTAATCCCCACCACAAATGAAATCACAACTGTTCCGTCAATTTCCTTTCTTACATCCTCAGAGGGCATCTTGAAAGCTGACGCCATAAACCGAAACATGGCCGCCTGACCACCGGGGAACTCAGCTGGTTTTTCCACTTTTGGGGCAGAAACTACGGTGGTGGGGTCAACGGGCAACAGGTACTCCTTGCGTAGCATGTAATTCAAGGCCTTCTCCTTCGTAGAAAACACAGTTCTGTTGTAAGACATCTTTTCCAGTTCAGTTAACGATGTAAGGAACGGCCATTTTTCTATTTCCTGGTCTACGTTGGTCTTGACAACGTTCTTGCCGGCTTGGTCATACAGGCGTCCTTTCTTGAAAACGCCGTTTTCATACTCCTCCTCAAAAATCTTTTTCCCATCTGGTTGCATAAACAGCCACTTGCCTGTTTTCTGCCCGTTTTCCCAATCTCCCTCCAAAAGCAGGTTCATGTACATAGTGCCTACGGCAATTCGGCTGGTGGTTTCCCAGCGCCCGGTGCCGTCTTTCACCACTGGTCGGCCTAAGAAATCATAGTATTCCAGCAGGCTATAGTTTTTGCTGGGCAGAAATTCTACCGTTTGCAGGGGTTTACCGTCTGGGTAATAGAACTTCCATTTACCGGCGGGTTCGTTTGCCACAAAAAAGCCGTGCCGGTCCAGGGTTTTGTCTGGATAGAAAAGCTGGAACGCTCCTTCTTTGCCTGTTTCCCCATATGTCAAATGGCGGTACGGATTGCCGTTGGGGTAGTAATCTGACACCGTTCCCTTGAAAACAAAGGCCACGGTATCTAGTGACGCCACCCTGATAAAGGCGGCATTGGGTTTGTTGGTGATAAGGCCATTCTCGTCATAGAAGATAGTGACCGGCACCGCCTGCGCGGCAGCCTTTTGCTGCTGAAGCAGACCAGCAAAGACCAACAGAAAACAGAGAAAACGAGCTCGCATGCAGGGGAATAAATAAGTAGATAGATTCTCAAATAGTAGAAACTTGGTTCGATTTTAGGTTAACTAGAATGCTTGCTTTTAATGTCTTTAGCGGAAAACAGACCTGAAATATGATTAGCTGAGAGCCTTGTCAGGGAGAAGGATTATTGCAGGCTTCCGGCTGTAAAAAAGCAAAGCATTGGAGCATTTGTTTACCGCCTTTTTTCTGAAAAACACCTCTAAAGAAGCTCTCCATTTTCAGGAAAAGATAAGATAGTTTCTCCAAGAATGGAACGTGCGGCAGGTAAAACTTTTAGCTAAACATAACCGCGTAGATGGCGGTTATGAAGGTAGATTACCGTAAAAGCCGCTGTTTCCCCACGTTTGGTAGCCGAAACGTAAATCTTTACGTATTTATCAAAGCCCATCGTACTTTTTCGCTCCTCAGAAAAAGCGTTTGTTCAGACTCCTTGGTACTTGCACACTCCAACCATTAAGAATGGAATCTATGGCAACCACCTCACCACAAAGCATTGGTATTAAGTACGGAATCCTTTCCGCTATTGCAATGATTGTCTATTACCTGGCAATCAATTTTATTGGTTTACAAGACAGCGAACTGATTCGCTTTGCCAGCAATATCTTCATCCTGATAGCGGTGATACTGGCCATTAATGCCCTTAAAAGAAATTATGATGCCCTGCACAGGCACCCGCCTTATCTCCCTGGGTTAGCCATTGGCTTCCTGGTGGGTTTAGTAGGCGCCGGACTTTATGCAGCCTTCATTCTTTTCCACGCTATTTTTCTTAATCCTGGCTATGCTGGGGTACTTCAAAACCAGGACTACTTCGGCTTCCGGTTGCCGCTTTTAATGGTGATGGGCTCGGTCGTGATTTTGGGTACTGCCGTTGGCGCCATGACCAGTTACATTCTCATGATGGCTTTTGACCGTTCGGGAGGCCAGTTTAACAACGCCAAATATTAACAGGACACATAAACAATGGTTTCAGGACCTCTTTCTGGAAACGGGCCCTAAAACACACCCACAAAAAAACGCCTGGCTTTGCAGCCAGGCGTTTTTGCTATCTTTTCTCTAAAAGAGCTTAGAAACGCTCGTCAGCGCCAAAGAAGAAGTCTCCTTCAATCTGGGCGTTCTCATCAGAGTCAGAACCGTGAACGGCGTTGGCTTCCATTGATTTGGCGTAGATCTTCCGGATGGTTCCTTCCTCGGCCTGGGCTGGGTTGGTGGCACCAATCAACGTACGGAAATCCAGCACGGCGTTGTCCTTCTCCAGGATCATAGCCACAATAGGGCCAGAGCTCATGTATTTTACCAGGTCGCCGTAGAAAGGACGCTCCTTGTGCACTTCGTAGAACTGGCCGGCACGCTCCTCAGAAAGGCGCGTTTTCTTCATGGCTACTACTCTAAAGCCAGCCTCTTCCATCATTTTGGTGATACCGCCAATGTGGTTGTCCTGCACGGCATCTGGTTTAATCATGGTGAACGTTACGTTTCCAGCCATTTTTCTTATTTGGTTATCGGTTTAAATAGGAGTTGAGCCCGCAAAAGTAGCATACTTTGAGCCAAAACCCATTTTGTACGGTAAAAATACCGGCATGTTGGGCTGTTCCCAGATTTTATTTGGTTTGTACCCGAATTCTTCAGAATTTTGCAGCTTGTATCCGCTATTTTTTTTAAAGCGGACCGTGAGTTTACAATGCAGCAAATCAACGCGCTAAAGGAGCTTTTAGAGTCTCCTAAGAAGATCATGATCACCACGCACCATAAACCGGATGCGGATGCTTTGGGGTCTTCACTGGGACTGGCCGGCTACCTTAAGAAAAAAGGGCACCAGGTGCAGGTGATTACCCCGTCAGACTACCCCTCTTTCCTGAACTGGATGAGCGGCAATGAAGACGTGCTGGTATATAGCTCCAAGACTGATGCTCAGGCCCAGGCCATCATCAAAGAGGCCGAAGCCATTTTCTGTCTGGATTTCAGTGCCCTCAGCCGTATCAATGAGCTGGGCGGGTACATTGCCCAGGCCACTGGCACCAAAGTGCTCATTGACCACCACCTGCAGCCCGAAGACTTCGCCGACATCATGTTCTCAGACACTAACGCGGCCGCCACGGCGGAAATCGTGTATGAGGTCATTCGTGAGCTAGGTGATGAGAGCCTGATAGATGTGGCCATTGGGGAATGCCTCTACGCGGGTATTATGACAGATACCGGTTCTTTCCGGCATTCCAGCACCACCCGCAACGTGCACATGATTATTGCAGACCTGCTCCACAACGGCATTGACATCTGCAAAGTGCACCGCAACATCTATGACAGCTACTCAGAGACGCGTCTGCGCTTCTTAGGCTACGTGCTAAAAGACAAACTGACCGTAATGCGGGAATTCAATACCGCCTACATTGCCGTCACCGCCGAAGAACTGAAAGCCTATAACTCCCAGACCGGTGATACCGAAGGGTTGGTGAATTTCGCCCTTTCCATTGAAGGAGTTAGGTTCGCGGCCCTGTTCATAGAACGCCAGGAGGCGGTCAAAATCTCTTTCCGGTCAGTGGGCGACATCTCCGTGAACGAGTTCGCGCGGGCGCATTTCAACGGCGGCGGCCATAAAAACGCCGCTGGCGGAATCTCCTATGTTTCCCTGAACGAAACAGTTGATAAATTTGTGAGTCTATTACCGCAATACGCGGAACAACTGGTAAACTAAACCCTTAAAGACGCTTAATTAACTAAAAACCAATGTTCAAAAAATCACTGTACCTGCTGCCTGCTATGGCGGTGGCCGTTTTTTCCTTCTCTTGCAAAAACCTGGGCAAGGATGAATTTGTGAAAGCCCCTTCTGGGTTAGAATACAAACTCTATTCCCAGAACAAAGAAGGCGAATATGAGATCAAAGAAGCTAAAACCGACTCTGCCGCTTACAAAGCCAAGCTTGACAAAGTAATGAGCTTTGAGATGGAATACCGCAACGCCAAAGATTCTTTGCTGTTCAGCACCAAAGACAACGCAATGCCTATCCAGATCAAAATGGTGCCGTCTCCTAACAAAGGAAGCATTGAAGAAGCGTTCCTGATGCTGGACAAAGGCGATAGCGCCGTATTCAGAATCAACGCCGATACGCTGTTCGCCAAGACGTTCAGACAACCACTTCCTCCATTCATTGAGAAAGGCAGCTACCTGACCTTCTTCGTGAAAGCGATCAACTTACAGACCGAGCAGGAAGCCATGGCCGACTATCCTAAAATGATGGAGCGTCAGCAGAAAGAAATGGAAGCCCGTGCTGCTAAACAAGCTCCTATTGATGAGAAACTCATCCAGGACTACGTGAAGAAAGAAAACTTACAGGTACAGAAAACTCCTTCTGGCGTGTACTATGCTATTACCCAACCAGGTACTGGCCCTACTGCCACAGATGGCAAAGTGGTAAGCGTAAAATACAAAGGCACGTTGCTGAACGGCAAAGAGTTTGACTCTTCAGACAAATCTAACGGTGGCAACCCTATTGAATTCCCGTTAGGACAAGGACAGGTAATCAAAGGCTGGGAAGAAGGCATCAAGCAATTCAACAAAGGCAGCAAAGGCACCTTGTTGATTCCTTCTCCGCTTGGATACGGCTCTATGGCCCGTGGTGCAGATTTACCTGCTAACTCTGTCCTGCGGTTTGATGTGGAATTAGTAGATATCAAAGATGCTCCGGCAGCACCTGCTGGCCCTATGGGTCCTGCTGGCCCAGGCATGTAATTCATACGTGTATGCAACAGTTAGTGAAAATAAGTAGTTTGTGGAAATGGATGCTGGGACTGTGCTTACTCTTCACTTTTTCTTGCGAAGAGCAGTACGACCCTTATGATCCCTATGCCAACTTTGACCATGAGGCCCAAGCTAAATTGGAAGATGAGATCATTACGGCTTATCTTACGCAAAACAACATCACAAACTTCACCAAAACTGCCTCGGGACTTTACTATATAAAGAAAGAAGCAGGTACTGGCGACAAACCTACGGCTGGTACCCAGGTAGAAGTGAACTACATAGGTAAGTTTATCCAGGGAGGTCAGAAGTTTGATTCTTCTTATGACCGGGCGCAAACCTTTAAGTTTACGCTGGGCCAGAAACAAGTGATTCCCGGTTGGGATGAAGGGGTGGCCCTCATGCAAAAAGGAGAGAAAGCGTTGTTCCTGATTCCTTCTCGTTTGGCGTATAGCCTTAGAGGAAATGGAAACATCCCGCCAAACACTCCTATCATGTTTGACGTGCACCTGATCAACTTCTAACGGTTGTAAAAGCATAAGACAAAAAAGAAGGGCCTCCTACATTAGGAGGCCCTTCTTTTTTGTCTTATCTGAAAGGAGTGCCTGTGACTCCCCCACTCCTAAAAGGCTGCTGTGCCGTACCCGTACTGCCATTGCGCCAACCAACCTTTGCGTTCTAAGGCTATTTTGCGGAAAAGAGCTCTAAAAGGTACTGGCACAGACACTCGTAGGAGCTGCGCACAGGACGAGGTCTTTGGAGCTGTTTTACAGAAAACAGGTGAAAAACGCGAAAACTTGTGCAGTCTCTAAGATATCACAAGTTTACAAAGCACTGGCGCGAGACTCCAGTCTCGTGACAAAAGATGATGCGAGTCTCCAGACTCGCCGGGAACCACCAGCAGACTCGCAGGCAATATAAAAGCAGCGTTCCTACCCCTACCCGCAAAATCTGCTAGTCACTCAAAACCTCTGACAGCACAGACAAAGACTTGATTTCCCCCAGTTGGTCTACATGCAGTTGGAAGTAGCGCACCAGCAATTGCAGCAGTTCGCGGCGTACTTTCCCGTTGGGGAGTTGAGCGGCCTCGGCATCTTTGATGACCTCTTTGAGGTAAGGCTCCAATTGCTGCAATTGCATGAGATTGTTTGCTACCCCACTTGTACCGCTGGTCTCAAACGCTACTTGGGTAATCACCTCTTCCGCCGAGGGAACGCCAAATCCCAGGTAATTGGCTAGTTGTATCAGAAAAGCCAGGTGGAAGTTCTCAAACCCGGTTTCCATTTGGTCAAACAACAGAATGGCGTGGTGCAGAAAGTGAAACAAGGGCCGGTTTTCCTCTTCTTCCCGCACCGTTCTGGAAACCATCTCAGATAAGAACAGCAGGATGCTGCTCTTCCTAATGTCATACGGAACGGTGGAAAACGGATGGCTGCATTTGTACTCAGAAATACGGGTAAGGCCTCCTTTCCCCGACGGATATACCACCATATCCAACAAGGTGAAAGGCTGGAACAGAGCAATCCGCGAGGCACTCCCCTTCTTCCTCACGCTGTTCACAATGTAACTCTGCAGCCCCAGTTCCTCTGTGTAGATGCGGACAATAATGGAAGACTCTTTGAATTTGATGAAGTTCAGGACAATACCACGGGTTTTTACCAGCATAGATGGGTCTTAATTTCTGATTCCTGATACGAAGACGCGCTAGTCGAAGATCGCCTCACATTCTTCAAGGATAGCCAAAAGATGTTTACTGCACAGCTATTTTAGTCATGCATGTCTGTGTTCCGTCAGCGGAAGAGGCGAAGACCAGGTACACGCCGGGTTTGGCTTTGCGGCCGTTATAATCACGCCCGTGCCAGGCAAAGGTGCCGCCCGCTGCTTTGCCTTCAAACACCAGGAACCCGGCTACGTCTGTGATCTTCACCCAACCATTATCAGGCACTCCAGAAATACCAATGTTCCCAGTGAACCCGGTGCGCACGGGATTAGGGAAGACCTGCAGGCAATTCTTGTTTACTGTTTCGGTGCGGGTAGCAGTTCCTCTGAAAACTGCAATGCCGCCTTCGGTCCCAATCAGCACCTCACCGGTGGAATGATCTACGGAAATGTCTATGATCTTATCAGACGGCAAAGGGCTGTTTTTAATGGTGAAGTTATGGATCATCTCTTCGCCTGTTTCATTGAAAAGCCACAGACCGGTATCGGTACCAATCCATTTGCGGTTACCGCCGTCAACGGCAATGCTTCTGATCACTTGCCCTTGCAGCAACGGGCGGCGTTCATAGATGGGCAGATAGGCCCCCGCGTAGGAAGAGGTAAAAATATCTGGGGTACTGCTGAAGACCGCTACCCCGTTGTTGGTGCCCGCCCAGACTTCGCCTTGCAGGTCTACCGCTAACGTAAACACTTGTTTGCCCGGCAAACCACCCTGTCCGGCTCCGCCAATGTACGCGTACTTAGCGGAAAGATCGTCATAGACAATCATGCCGGCATCATTGCCATTGGTACTGATGGTGATCCATTTGTAGCCGCTGTCATCCACTACCACCTTGTCCAGCCCGCTACCTAAGTTGTAGCCTGAAAAAGGGTGCGACTTCCAGGTGCCATCCGGCTTCAGTTCGAACAACCCTGGTGCATTCGCTAATTGGTTTCTGTTGGTGACCCACACACTACCCGCTGCATCAATGGCAATCCCCGGCACTCTTATAAAGTCTCGGTCACTCGCGCCAAGAGCGCTCAGAAGAGGACTATTGGTGTTGTTGTAGAGTTTGACCTGGTTCAGGTTGTCCCACTCCAGCAAGCCCGCTCCGTAGCTGGCAATGTATAACTTCCCGTTTACCGGGTTTCGGCGCGCCATGACCAAATCTCTGGCGTTTGGGGGAAACTGGCCGCCGCTGGCCACATTGTAACTGGTCCATTGGCCGTTCTGGTACTGGTAGAACCCCGCCGTGGAAGAACGTTGCAGATAGCCCTGGCTGTAGCCCCCACCTAAGACGGTGAACAACCCTCGTTCGGCATACACACTAAACACATCTACAAAAGCCGGACCGTTGGGCACGTGGGCAATAGCTCCGGCGGTAGTCACCTGCACCAATCCTTTCTCATAACTAGCCGCCCAAACACCGCCCGCTCGGGCAGGAATGGCCATGCGCAGGTTCTGAAACAAAGGCTGAACCAGGCGGGAAGCTTGTCCCGTGGGAAAAACCTCCAGCACTTCCTGTACTCCCGAGATCAGCAACCTTTTCCCGTTGGTTTTCATGGACCTAAACTGATGATCCTGCGTGGAAAAGCTTGCTTTGCTCCAGGTACTTCCGTTAAACCGATATACCCCGGTTCCATTTACACCGGCGTACACGCCACCTTCAAAAGCAGCCATGGTTTTGATAGCGTCTGCGCTTGTCCCGAAAGGCAGCCCGTGGGAGGCATCAAACCGGCGCCAACTACGAAAATCCAGTAGGTTGGGGTTGTTCAGGTTCGCGGCCATCAGGCCATTGGAAGAGGCAATGTACAGGCTGTCATGCAAGACAGTGGAAGAGAACACCTGCACGGCCTCGCCCTGGGCACCCAAATTGCTGTAAGTGTCTTTGATTTCCAGCTTCACCAGATCTACCACTACCAGCCCGAAGGAGGTAGACACGTAGGCCTTTTTGTCATGGGTATAGAGATGATGGATGATCTTGGCCCCCGTCATAGGTTTGCGGAGGAGCTCCGTGAGGTTATGTACCTTTCCGTCCTTGAGTAGATCTAGGTTGGTATTCTCATAGGCCACTACCAGCGTAGCCGTTACAGAGTCATAGGTGAGCGTAGTGAGGTTGACGTCACTGAAGCCATCTCCGCGGGAGAGTTTCTGGAGCGTATTGTCTTCTTTGAGCAAGCGGAAAAAACCGTCTTCCGTAGCACAATACACCGAAGAAGGCGTTTCTGCCACCGCTTTGGCCCGGTGGTTGGGCACATGCACCTGCCACCCGCCCAGCGGCAGTTGACCTGATTGGGCATTAACTCCCAGGCTCCACCAAAGAG
The DNA here is from genome assembly GCF_054956755.1 of Rufibacter sp. JT3400010. Classification (NCBI taxonomy): domain Bacteria; kingdom Pseudomonadati; phylum Bacteroidota; class Cytophagia; order Cytophagales; family Hymenobacteraceae; genus Rufibacter; species Rufibacter sp. JT3400010. Next base: position 254,409 of record NZ_JBUDXA010000006.1, read on the forward strand.
CGCCCAGCACCATTACACACCTGACTATCTTTGACAGCGTCATACTCAAAGGTACACAGATTCAGCCTGTTTTTGCTTTGTTTTCCCTGAAACACGGGTAAAACGAGTGCCTCGCCTTTCCATTGCTCTTCTGGTTTAGGTTGGCTTACCGCAGCACCATCATAGAGCAGATGCCCACTACCATAATGGCTTTACAAAGCCTACTCAACTGCGCGTATTCCTTTTTCCTATCGGCGAAGAAGATCTGCCGGAGCAGGACGAACGTGGGCAGCACCACCCCCACAAAAAGATAAACCAGAAACAACGGCTCCTGCAAACGATGGAGCATGACGAAGCCAGTATAGATCAGGAATAGCCCTATTAGGAGATACAAGATCCACTTGGTCTGCGGCAAACCCAAGACAATGGGAAGCGTGCGGCACCGGAAAGAGGCATCGCCGGGCACGTCTTCCATGTCTTTGATGATTTCGCGCACTAATGAGATAAGGAAGGCAAAAACGCCGTAAGCCCAGGCCGCCAGTGATGGTTGCCCGGCCTGCAACGGCACCACCAACACCATCACCGCCGACAGCAGCGCAATGGTGAGGTTTCCAATGAACGGACGTTTCTTAAACTGCGCCGAATACCCCCACAGCAGCAATGCCACGCCCAGCAGCACCGCCCCAATGCGCCACCCTATCAACACGCCCAGCAACACGCCCGCCGCAGACAGATACAGGTGAATCATCATGGCCTTGCGGCGGGATAGGGCTTTGCCCACCACTACCCTCTCTGGCTTGTTGATCAGGTCAATCTTGACATCATAATAGTCATTGATAATGTACCCCGCGGCCGCAATGCAAAGGGTGGCCACCACCAGAATAGCGAATGGCCAGGACAGCGCCTCCAGAAACGACCGTTCCGGAAAGACCAGGAACTTACGCACCATGAGTTGAGCCAACAGCATGATAATCAGGTTGGGAAACCGAATAAGAGCTAAAAATTGCTTCACAGGGATTGATAGAAAGCGGAAGTTACGGTTAAAAATCCACCTATAAAAAAAGCCCCTGTTCCAGGGGCTTTTCAATGAGAATGCAAAATGAGTATGATGCGTAGAAGTGTTAGATTTTCTTCACGTTTACCGCGTTGATACCTTTCTTACCTTCTTTGGTGTCGAACTCTACTTTGTCGTGCTGTTGGATCTGGACACCATTGAGGCCGGTAATGTGAACAAAAAAGTCCTCGTTGGTGGCTTCTTCTGTGATAAAGCCGTAGCCTTTGGATTCGTTGAAGAATTTAACAGTTCCTGTTTTCATAAAAATTTAAAAATTGAAATAATGAATGATTCTGTAAATATAGGATTATTATACAAAAAGCAAACTTTATTTATAAATTTTTGAAAAACAGGCGTATAAATACGGTTTCTATTACCAACGTTTCTGCAGCTTCATGACCATCTCTATCAATTCGCGCACTGCTCCTTTACCGCCCTCGGCGGTAGCCACGTACTGCGAAATGTCACAGATGTCTATGGCCGCATCGGCGGGGCAAGCCGAAATGCCGCAGTGTTGCATCACTTCCAGGTCTGGCATGTCATCGCCCATGAACACTACCGTTTCGGGATCAATTCCGTAATAATAGACGTAATTCTGAAAAGTATCCAGCTTGTTTTCTGAGCCCAGGTAAATGTCTTTCACATCCAGAGATTCCAGCCGTTTGCGTACACCCGGCTCATTGCGGCCCGAAATGATGGCCACGCGGTAGCCTTTCTTGAGGGCGTGCCTGATGGCGTAGCCGTCTTTGATGTTGAACGCCCGCGCCTGCTCTCCGGTAGAGAAGCACAGCAGGCTGCCGTCTGTCAAAACGCCATCCACGTCAAAGATAAACGTGGTGATATTCTTGAAGTCAGGAAGTGCTTGCATGGTTAGGACATCAGAAAGAGAAACTCAAACTAGGTTATTACGCTATTTTAGCAAAAATAAGGCGGAAATGCGTGGGGTTATTGGTTATCGCGCCACTCATACACCCACTTGGCCTGAATTTGCTCCAGGTGACCTTCAGTGGCTTGCTCGCGGGTTCCTTCAAAGTTGGGCAGACTCAACACCCATTCCAGCAGATCTGTGAACCGGATGCGGTAGATTTTGTTTTCGCCAAACTCATCTCCAAATTTCTCATATAGCGCCATGGCAATGTCTTCATGGTCGCCCCACTTCATAGGTGGTTCGTATAGATTACTCATTCTTTTTATAGTTGTTAGTTGTTGGTTGTTAGTTGTCAGTGGTTAGCTAGTAGAGAAGCCATGTTTGGGTTTTCTCTCTACTCCTGACAACTAATAACTATACAGATTAATGGCCTAAGAAATCTTGTTTGGGTATGGTAATGACCAGATCCTGACCGCCCTGCACCACGCACTGGCAGGCTAACCGGGAGTTGATACGGGGATTTACGGCACGGTCAATGAAATCTTCCTCAGCATCAGTGATCTCAGGGAGGTCATCCATGCCGGTTTCTACGTAGATGTGGCACGTACTGCAACCGCACACGCCGCCGCAGTTGTGCTGTAACTGAATCCCGTTATTCAAGGCAACGTCCAGCACAGATTCGCCTTCGGCCCCCAAGTGGGTTTCGTCGGGCTTGCCGTCCATGAACTTATATGTGATATTTACTACTTTCATTCCTGTGGATTATTAAAGTGCAAAGGTAGGCATACAACCGCCCTAAACAAAACCTGAACGGTTTGAAGCAGTTCCTTCCAAGACACCATCCGTTTTACGCCTGTTTTCCTGAAAACGGCTCATTTTGAGCTACGGTTTGAATGCTTTTTGTGAGTATCTGGTAAAGCTGCCGGTAAAGCGGCTCCTCTTGCAATAACTCCAGGTGCGCCTCAATCGTGTTTAAATCACCGCGCTGGGCCGGGCCGGTTTGCACTGTAAACGGCGGAAACTGAAACGCTTTCTGCACGGTCTCCTGTACCAAGGGTTCTAGCAGGTTTACGGGCAATTCAGCTTTCAGCAACAGGTCCTGCGCCACGCCCCATAAGTGATTGGTGAAATTACAGGCAAACACCGCCGCTACGTGCAGTTTCCGTCTGGCCTCGCCGTTCATAGGTACCACTTGCTCGCTCAACACCGTTGCCAACTGTAACAATGTTTGCTCTGCCGTTGTAGAAGAAGCTTCCACGCAGATGGGAATCAGCTTCCAGTCTACGTCTTTTTCTTTGCTGAAGGTCTGCAAGGGATAGAAAACACCTCTCTCCACTCCCGGCAAAGAAGACAACAACTCCAAAGACTGCGTGCCGGATGTATGAGCCACCAGCACGTTTTCCGGAAAGAGGCCATTTAGCAGAAAAGAGGAAAGCGCCTGGTCTGGAATTGCCAACAGATACACCTCCGCGGGCGGCAACTCCCGGAAATCTGTTGCATTGGTCACTGTAGCCTGGGGTGCGTGTTGCGCGAGAACCTCCGCTGAGGCCAGTGTTCGACTGTAAATAACGGGGATGTCTATGCCTACGTTGACCAAGCCTTTCACCAGATGGGTAGCTACGTTGCCCGTGCCTATAATTCCGACTTTCATTTTCTACTGCTGTGCTAAAGGTTCTAAGTTAACAGGTTTCTGCGGAAGGCTTTTCTCTTCTGCCCACTACCTTTTCTATGGAACTCCCTTTTAGGGTTACTTTCACCAAAACAGGCAAAAAGCAGGACATAAAAAAGCCGCGAAAGTTTTCTTTCGCGGCTTTTTTATCTGTTGAGAAACTTATGCCAGTTGCTTTTCGCGTTTTACGGCTACTTTTCCGGCGGGGCCTTTAGGCGTGGGGGCATTGCCACCTTTTCCGTCTTTGTAGTGTCGCACAATGGCCATCACAAACCCGAGGCTCATGATCAAGGTACCAATCCAGAGCACGCTGATGAACGGTTTTTCCATCGCTTTCAGGATAATGTAGTCTTTCTGGGTAGAGTTGATGCCGATGGTAAACGCACCTTTTTCTGGGTCAATGCTCATGAGCATAATCCGGAGGCCCAGGTCTTCAATCTCTTCGGGTACGCGGCCCACCATGCGGTCTCTGATGGCATAGATTGGGTGCGCGTGGTACGTGCGGCGCTCGCCCAATACCTGCATATCGGCTTGAACGGCTATGTCACCGGGTTTCAGGTTCAGGAGCAGGGTGTCTTTGGCTTGCTCAATGCCGTGCAGCACCGCTACATAATCATTCACGAAAATGGTATCGCCAATCTTTACCTGGTACTCTTTCAGCTCGCCCCACTCCTTCTCCTCGTTCGGGTCTGGAATGGTGGAAACGTGCGTGTACAGGTCTTTGGTCCCAAACATCTTGATATCCGGTGAAGCCAGCAAGCCCATCTCTGGGTTTACTTGGGCTCTTGGGTACAAGGTAAACACCTCACCAGATTCCCGGTTCTTGAATTCAACTTCGTAGTACGTGTTCTCCGGATAGATATTCACGGTATCGCCGGAGGTGTACAGCACTTTGTCGCCGTCCTTCAGCGGCCCGCGGGCAATGGCCTTGTATTCATCTTCTATCCGGAACAGTTGTTGTTTGTTTACATAATCTGGCAGGCCATCTACCTCTAAGTACTGTCCTTTGTAGGTTACCTTGTATGGCCCCATGTCTGTACCAGCGTTGCGCCACAACAGTACGTTATCGCGGTTAATGTCATCGCCAAACTCACGGGCGTACACCATGCCAGACATGTTCTTGGAGATAATATTAGAATAGCCAGAAGAGAACAGAATCCCGATGAGCATCAAGGCCACGCCAATATGCGCCACGGCACCACCCGCAATAGAAACGTTCTTCCGGAGCACGCCCAGGAGAATACCCAGGTTACTGAATACCGCGTATAGAGAGGCCAGCAGCAACAGAATGTAGACTGGGTTGTCAATGCGCTCAATGTAGCCCATTTTACTCACCAACAGGATAAGGGCAGCAAACAAAGCGGTCAGCATCAATGGCACCATGAACAGCTCAGAGAACTTGTTTCCCTCGCTGTTCTTCCGCCACCAAAGCAACTGGCCGGTACCCGTGAGCAGGGCAATGGCAATGCCCATCCACATCTGGAATTTGGTGTAGTGCGCAATCTGGTCGGCGGGCAGCGCCACGTTGGTTTTCACGCCAATGAAGCCCATGAAAGCATTGTACACCGGAATAGAGGTAGTCACCAGTACCTGGAAGGCACCCAAGCACAACACGGCTGCGCCGATAAATACCCAGAACTCACCAGAATACGTTGCGATTTCTTTCTCCGTAGCCGGAATGTTTTTCCAGCGGTATGCCAGCAAACCAATGGCCAAGACCACAAAGGCCGCCAAGTACGTGAACAACTGGCCAGACAGACCAAGGTCAGTAAAGGAGTGCACCGAGGCGTTCCCCAGAATACCGCTTCTGGTTAAGAACGTAGCGTACAACACCAGCAGGAAAGAAGTGATGAACAGGATGAAGGTAGCACGTAACGCAGTTCTGCTCTTGCGGTACGCCAGCAAGGTGTGAATAGCGCCTACCAAAACCAGCCACGGAATGTACACGGCATTTTCTACCGGATCCCAGTTCCAGTAACCGCCAAAGTTCAGGGTTTCATAAGCCCAGTAAGCACCCATCATAATGCCCACGCCCAATACTACGGCAGCGAACAAGCCCCAAGGCAAAGCGGGTTTGGTCCAAGTAGAGAAGTCTTTTTTCCAGAGACCGGCTATAGCGAAGGCAAACGGCACCAACGTAGCAGCGAAGCCCAGGAACAACACCGGTGGGTGAATCACCATCCAGTAATTCTGCAGAAGCGGGTTCAAACCGGTACCGTCTTTGGGAACAAAGTTAGGGTCCATCTGGAACACCGGGGCATCGGTCATGAAGTCCCGCATCAGGATGAACGGTGAAGACCCGATTTTCAGATCACCAATCACCACGCCCAGAATCATGGACGCCAGGAACAACTGCACGAAGGAGAAAACCGCCATAACCGGGCTCTCCCACTTTTTACCGGCAAACTTGATGAGCACCAAGCCCAGCATGGCATGCCAGAAAATCCAGAGCAGGAAAGAACCTTCCTGGCCTTCCCAGAAACAGGAAATCATGTAATGCACCGGCAAATGGTTACTAGAGTGACTCCACGCGTAGTGGTACTCGTAGCGGTGCGCGTAAATGATATTGAAAAGACAGAAAATGATGCCGAAAACAGCGGCCACGTGCACAAAGAAAGCGCCTCGGCCCAATTTCTTCCAATCTTTCTGCTCAGGGGTAAGCTCTTTGGCGTTGGCAGCAAACGCAAACGCAATAGCGGAAACCAGCGCCGTCACGAAAGCAAGAATGACACTGTAGTGACCTAAATCACCAATTAAAGTATTAACCATTATAAAGAGTCTTGAGTCTTGAGTCTTGAGTTCTGAGTCTTGAGTCTGAAATACCTAAAACCGGAACGATTCACTCTGATAAATAAACAATAACACAAATGAGTACAGGCTTGGCTTGAATGATATCTTAACTCAGGACTCAAGACTCAGCACTCAGGACTATAGTTAAAGGCTTGCCGTTTCTACTTTCACCTCGTTCTCGGTGTATTTAGAAGGGCACTTAAGCAAAATCTTATCGGCTACAAAAACATCTTTCTGCATGTTACCGGTAATTACCACCTGCTCAGAGCGGTCAAAATCCTGGGGTTTAGGGCTGTAGTACACTACCTGTTGCTCCACGCGGTTGGTGTCTACCAGCACGAAGGAGAAGTAGTTGGGGTCCAGCGTGGGGTCATACTTCATGCCTATGATGTGGCCTTTTTCGTCTTTCTTCAGGCGACCCACTACGTGTACTTTGGTGTCATCTCCTTCTTTGGCCCGCGCCTGGGCTTCAGAGAAAGGAACATAAACACTGGCGTCTGAGGCGGTAGACATGATGATCATGATAGCCACCGCAATCACTAAAATCCCGATGATGTGTATTCTTTTCATAGGTTATTCAAGCATAGGCGAGTTTTCCCGCCTCTTTAACAACACTTATTTAAAATTAAATCCGCTTACAGGTCTTTTATGTTTCTGCAAACCGGCGTTCTGTTTTAAAGCCGTTTCCATAAAAACAGGCGTAGAACAGGTTTTATTGCCGAAGTTCACGCTCTAACTTGCCAATCTTTTTATCTAAGCTGATTAAGTAGAAGAGAATTCCCAGCAACACGCTCACCAACACCGCCACTACAATGTAGATCTTGCCGTCACGGCGCATCACATCGGCCATCTCTGGAGAGGAAGCAGCTTTGTCTGCTGACGTGTATTCAATGGTGGAACCTCCCTCATTTGCGTTTTGCGCCGAAGCAGGCATTGAGAAACCAGCCGCCCACGTCAGGAGCAGCATCAGGAGCCATTTATGCATTTTCATAGAATCGTTGCTTTAAAACTTCCAAACGGGTGCGAAGGTGCACCACCCAAACTCCTAATAAAGTCCACCCAATCACGGCCGGATAAAACACGGCCCGCAGACGGCTGTCCAAGTCATAGGAGTTGAAACCAGGATTTCCGCCGTTGCCTGGGTGCAGAGAATCTGTGAGGCGCGGCAGAATAAACAAAAGCGGAATAAGCGCCGCAAACGCGAAGATGTTGTACACGGCACTAATGCGCGCGCGCTGCTGATGATCTTGGAAAGAACCCCGCAAAATAAGATAGGCGAAATAAATCAAGAGCCCGATGGCCGAGGCATTCTGCTTGGGGTCATTGCTCCAAAATTCGCCCCACGTGAAACGTGCCCACTCCATGCCGGTCACAATGCCCAGCACACCAAACAAGATGCCCACCTTCGCCGCCTCATAAGCGATGATGTCATTTCTGCTAAGCGGGTTTCTGAGGTATTTTATGGAATACACCACGGAAACGAGCAAGATCAAAATCATCCCGAACCACATGGGCACGTGGAAGTACAGGTTCCGGATGGTTTCGTTCAGAATAGCCAGACGGGGCACTTCGCTCAGCATACCCATCACTACTGTGTACAGCAGCAGGGCAATCGTCAGCCATTTCCACCAAGTAAGCTTCATTCGTTTTTACCTTAGTTTTCTATTTTAACGCCTTTAACTGCGCCACAAGTACGGGAACAGAATATAAGACACGGTGACCACAATCATGTTTATCGCCAGTAAAGTCAGCGCCTCGTCCAGACTCACCGAAGGGTCCAGTCCGTCAATGGCGTTTTTGGACATCTTCATGAGCATGAGCAGCATGGGCACCATTACCGGAAAGCTCAGCACCGCCATCAACGTACCGGTATTTGCTGCCTTGGCCGCAATGCCCGAGATCATGGTCAATGACGAGGCAAACCCAATCGCTCCTAAGACAATCGTCACCAGGAACATCCCCACGTCCTGCACCGGATTCCCGATCACAATGGTGTAAAATCCGAAGCACAGCAGCGACAACACCAACATGAGCGCCGCGTTGTAGATCATCTTCGCCAGAATCACGCCCTGCGGACTCACCACACTATAATAATAGAGCAGGCGTCCGCGGCTATCCTGAGCAAATCCCTTCGCAATGGCGTTCACCGCAGTGAACAGCAGAATGATCCAATACAGGGCGTTCCAGACCGGCACCTCCAGTCCTCCAAAGCGCAAACTGAAGCTGAGATAGCAGATGAACACCGTGCTGCCTACGTACAGGAGCATGCCGTTGAACGCATACTTCTGCCGCCATTCCAGCACAAAATCCTTTTGCATCAGGTAGATAACCTCTTTCAGCAGCACTTCTTCTTATTTTGGGGCAAAGGTACAACACAAATGAATGCTGATGGATGATTTGTGTCATTATTCCCGTTGGGGTGGAATGATTTGGGGTTACTTTGGAGAAAGTAAAGAGAAAACTGGAGCGCCACATGGATTTTCGTGTCTCTTTTTGTGATGTATGCCTTATGTTGTTCCTGTTGGTTATCTGCTTCTTGGGCGTGGTTGATGCACGCATTTTGTTTGCTGCTGGCGTGGCGACTGGTGCATGCAGTTTGCTGTTCCCTTGGCTTGGCTGTCTTTTGCGTGGGTGCAAGTGCTGTTTTGTTTCATCTTTGGTGGTAAGCGCTCACGGCCGCGAGGCCCCGTCTTCCCCTCGCGCACTGCCCTTTCGGCCTGCCTTGTCCTTTGCGCTTAGTTTTGCCTTTCCAGGGCCAAAAGCGAGGCGTGCTCGGGAAAGACTGGAACAGGGAAAGAAGCGGAATATGGTGTTGGTAAAAATGTAGAGACAAGGCATACCTTGTCTTTAACGCATTCCTTTCTTCTTCAGAGATTACTCCCCAAAAACATGGTTCAAGTCTGTGACTTGGACTGCCATGGTCTGCAGTTTGTAACTGCAGTGAGGCGAAAGCCTCAGCTAACTATTCCCAAATCCAAGCCTCTTCCTTTTGGAGCCCTTTACTTAAAAACAGCCTTAAAATAGGCTTCTGGGCTGCTATTCACCTCTTCCATATCCTTAAGGAACCTTCATAACATCTACTTAATATTTCGCTTCTAAACGTAACAATAGGGTAACAACGGGTTAATCATGGGGTAAAGTGGTCGCTCTAGTTTTGCAGCGAGACTAATACTACTGACATGAAATCGTTTTTACTCACCCTTTCTCTTCTTTGCACTGCCTTGGCGGGTTTCGCACAAACAGGCACACTCACTGGAAAAGTAAAAGACAGGAAAACCGGGGAGGCTATTATTGGAGCCACCGTATCTGCCACTACCGCAAACGTGGCCGCTACTGACATAGACGGAAACTACTCCCTCAAACTAGCTCCAGGCACTTATAAAATCACTATCACCTACGTTTCTTACAAGCCCCTGACGTTTGAGGGGGTAAACATTGAGGACGGCAAAACCACCACCCTCAATCCTGCTTTAGAGGATGACGCCCATAGCCTGGGCGAAGTAACCGTGGTGGCCGAGCGCCAGGTGAACAATGATATTTCACTCATCAAAGACCTCAAGCAAAGCAACATAGTAGTAAGCGGGATGTCTAATGAGCAGATTGTAAAGGCACAGGACCGTGATGCCGCCGAGGCCGTGAGAAGAATCCCCGGCGTGACCATTCAGGATAATCGCTTTATTATTGTACGGGGCTTGAGTGAGCGCTACAATTCTGTGATGCTGAACAACGTGCTCACCCCAAGTTCTGAAGTAGATGTACGCGCCTTTTCATTTGATGTACTTCCCACCAGCGTCATAGACAGAATTCTGATCTATAAGTCACCAGCCCCAGAATTACCTGGTGATTTTGCTGGCGGGGCAATCAAAGTAACTACCAGAAACGCGGTAACTGAAAACAGTACCACCTTCAGCATTGGAACCGGCTACCGTACCGGTACCACCTTTAACAACAACTACTACTCGTACAAGGGCAGCAAAACCGACTTTCTGGGATTTGACAATGGTACTCGTCAATTACCTGGCAACTTCCCTTCTACCGCCAAGTTCCAAAGCTTAAGTTATGCAGAACGGGCACAATATGGCCAGAACCTGGATTTGCCTAACACCTGGAAACCGGAGAAAGTCACTGCCGCCCCAGATTTACGTCTGAACCTTGGATTGAACCGGGTCTTTGATGTGGCGGGCAACCGGGTTTCCAGTATTTCTGCCATCACGTACAGCAACACCCGCCTGCGCCAAAACACTATCCGCAACGACTACCAGCAGCAACAGGCTAACGGCGAGGTGGACACCAACTGGAGCTACACCGACCAATTATCCGGTAATTCTGTGCGGGTTGGCTTGCTGCAGAACTTCTCCCTCCGCTTAAACGAGAACAACAAGATAGAATTCCGGAATTTGTTCAACCAAATAGGCATTAGCCAGACCACGGTGCGCCAAGGATTCAACTACGAGACTGGAAGCGTGAAAGAAGAACAGAATTACGCCTTACGTTACGAGAGCCGCAGCATCTACACCGGCCAGTTACAAGGCACGCACGCTACTTCAGACCAAAAGAACACTTTTACCTGGTCGGCAGGGTACAACTTCATCAACCGTCAGGAGCCAGACTTACGCAGAGTGCGCACCCAACGCGATGCTGGTTCAGAAGCTCCGTTCCGGGTTCAAGTGTCCACCTTGTCTACCCCGTATGATGCCGCCCGCTTCTTCTCTGACCTGAATGAAAGCGCCTACATTGCCGAAGGTCAATGGCAGCACCTCTTCAAAGCCGCAGATTCTACCGATGTAGAGAATGCCCCCAAACTGAACATCGGGTTTTACGCCGAGAGGAAAGACCGTGATTTCAATGCCCGCACCCTCAACTACAAGCGCAACGCCGGCATTGGTGGCAGAACCGATGAGAGCATTCTTAATTTGCCATTGGATCAAATCTTTGCCCCTGGCAACATCTCCTTCCCTAGCGGATTAATTTTTGACGAAGGAACCACCATTGCCGACAAGTATGATGCTTCTAACACGCTAGGGGCTGCTTACGCGGGCATCGCGAAGAAATTCTTTGACAAGATCAACTTCTACGGCGGCGTACGGGCAGAGTACAACTGGCGCCAGGTAACCACTTCAGACCAGTCAGGCACTTATGAGGTAGACGAGAAAAAGCTGTACTTCCTGCCATCTGTGAACGTGGCCTATAACTTCAGTTTACGCTCTTTACTTCGGGTAGCCTACGGCATGACCGTGAACCGCCCGGAATTTAGAGAGCAAGCTCGTTTCAGCTTCTATGACTTCAACGAGAACGCCTCGGTACGAGGAAATAACGAGCTCAAAACCGCTACCATCCACAACCTGGACATGCGCTATGAATTCTACCCATCGGCTAGCGAACTTCTCTCCCTGGGTGTTTTCTACAAACGCTTCATCAACCCGATAGAGACTAAACTGGAGGCGGGCACCGGTACCAACTACACCTTCGTGAATGGAAATTACGCCAATAGCCTTGGAATTGAAGCAGAAGCACGCAAGTCTTTCAGAGAGTTGTCTGGTAGCAAGTTCATCCAGAATCACTCCCTGGTCCTGAATGCCTCCTTGATCCACAGCCGGGTGAACGTAGGAGATGAAGCCTCTGGCGATGAAGTGCAGGACAGACAAATGATGGGGCAATCTCCATTCATTGTGAACACAGGTCTTTACTTCCAAGATGAGGAAACTGGTTGGCAGTACTCCCTCATGTACAACGTTCTGGGCACCAGAATCTACCGGGTAGGCGATGAGCGGAACCCTAGCATCTATGAACTGCCTCGCCATGTGGTAGACCTAACGGTCACCAAGAACTTCAAAAACAGAATGCAACTGAAAGTTGGGGCGTCTGACTTGTTCAACCAGAAATTCCGCTTCAAAGAAGACACAAACCAAGATGGCAAAATAGGTTCCTCAGACCTGCCCATCTATCTCTTCAACAGAGGGGTGTACAGCACTATCACGCTGGGCTACACTTTCTAACCAAGACTTACCTTTCACTAATTCCAATTAAACACTTTTCAGAAAACAAGTATGAAAGACTTAGGTAAATTATCACTTATGCTTTTAGCAGGCCTGGCTTTGGGTTTTACCTCGTGCAATGACAGCGAGGATGATGACACCCCCACGCCAACTGTAAAAGGGTCAGCAAACCTGCAGGGCACCATAGGTGCTAACAGAACTCTGGATGCTGACACGGTTTACACCTTAAAGGGCTTTGTGTATGTAGACAACAATGCAACCTTAACCATAGAACCGGGCACTATTATCAAAGGTGAAAAAGCAACCCAAGGCACCCTGTTGATTCAGCGTGGCGCCAAAATCATGGCGCAGGGTACGGCCGAGAAACCCATTGTGTTTACCTCTAACCAAGCCAAAGGAAGCCGTGCCCCTGGTGACTGGGGCGGCGTGGTAATCTTAGGGAAAGCAAAAAACAACCAGTCACAGAACGTACAGGTAGAAGGCGGCCCATTAGCTTACTACGGCGGGGAAGATGACACAGATAACTCAGGTGTTTTCAGTTATGTACGCATTGAATACGCCGGCTATCCTTTGCAGCCAAACAAAGAGTTGAATGGCTTAACCATGGGGTCAGTAGGCTCTGGCACCAAGATTGACCACGTACAGGTTTCCTTTGGGGGCGATGATGCCTTTGAGTGGTTTGGCGGCACGGTGAAAGCAACACACCTGATTGCTTACCGCAATACCGATGATATGTTTGATACTGACTATGGTTTCAGCGGAAAAGTACAGTACGCCTTAGGTATTAGCGATCCTAATATGTGGGACGTGGCAACTGGCGGAGCTTCTAATGGCTTTGAGTCTGACAATGACGGAGACGGCTCTGTCAGAACGCCCCTGACTACAGCTACATTCTCTAACGTGACCATTATAGGACCGGGCAACAACCTGCCAACAGGAGCCCAGTTTGGACAAGGTGCTCACCTGAAAAAAGGCACCAGCCTTTCTATCCGTAATTCGGTGATCAGTGGATTTAACAAAGGAATAACGTTAGATGGTCCTGTAGTAGAAGGATACGCGCAAGCCGGTGGCATTAAGATCATGAACACCGTCATTGCAGGTGCAGGCGCTACTACGGCGGTCAACAAAGCCTCTTCTTCTACTTCAGCTTTTGATGCTACCACCTGGTTCAACACCACCTCAAACGGAAACAGCATCAGATCTACGGCAGATCTTGGATTCGCTACTACTGCCCCTTACTTACCACAAACTGGCTCCCTGGTCTTAACCGGCGCTTCTTTCGCTGGCACTACTGGCTTTGAGAACACCGCTTACATCGGAGCTTTCGGAACCACCAACTGGACTACCGGCTGGACCAACTTTGACCCACAGAATACAGACTATTAATCAGTTTAAAGACAAGGTTGACTATCTATATGGGTGAGATAATAGAGATAGTCAATCACTTTGCGCCCGGCTTAGTCTCCCGTGCGCAAAGGGCCCGTCAGTAATGGCGGGCTTTTTTTGTTTTAAACCTTCTTTCATGAAAACAACCTAAAACCAGAAAGAGCAGCTCTAAAGGGCTGCTCTTTCCGTTTTCTATAAAATGTCTTGCTTCGCTCTACCGCTTTAACTAATGGGCACCGTTCTAAGAATAGCTTCAATGAAATCTTTAGTTTGCACATTGTCTGCCTCAGCCTCATAGTTCAGGATGACGCGGTGACTAAGCACATCTGAAGCAATTTCCTTAATATCCTCGGGCAGCACATAATCCCGTTCATCAAAGAAGGCCACTGCTTTGGCGGCCAGGTTCAACGCAATGCTCGCCCTCGGCGATACGCCATACTGCAGGTATTGTGCGAAGTCGGTCAGGTCATAATCGGCGGGGCGGCGGGTAGCGAACACCAGTTCTATGATGTAGCGCTCCAGGGTCTCCGAGATCTGCACCTGGTTGATTTCGTTCCGGATGTCAAAGATGTCTTGCTTGGTGAGGATGGTGTTCACCGTGCTGCTGTAAGACAGGTTAGACATGCGGCGCATAACCTCCAGCTCATCGGCTTTGGAGAGATAGTCCACGTACACCTTCATCATGAAACGGTCTACCTGAGCCTCGGGCAGCGGGTAAGTCCCCTCCTGCTCTACCGGGTTTTGGGTGGCCAATACCAGGAAAGGCAAATCCAGACGGTAGGTTTTCTCGCCAATGGTCACCTGTTTCTCCTGCATGGCCTCCAGCAACGCACTCTGCACCTTAGCGGGCGAGCGGTTTACTTCATCTGCCAAGATCAAATTAGCGAAGATAGGGCCTTTCTTTACTTCAAACTCTGAGGAACTCTGGTTATAGATCATGGTGCCCACCAAGTCTGACGGCAACAGGTCTGGGGTAAACTGAATACGCTGAAAGTTGAGGTGCAATACTTTGGCCAGCGTGTTGATGGTCAAGGTCTTGGCCAGCCCCGGCACCCCTTCCAACAAGATGTGCCCGTTGGTAAAAAGGCCAATCAACAGCCGATTGACCATGTATTGCTGCCCCACCACCACTTTGCTCATCTCTCTGAACACCTGCTTTATCTTGAGCTGGTGTTCACGAATTTTTTCCTGATATGAGATTTCTTCGGTCTGCATGTACTCTTTCAATTAGGAATGGGCTAAGGTAACCATTCTACGGGACACTCTTGGTCTACCACTTTTTGAAGACAAAGAAAACTGCCAGTATCAACAGTGCGAATCCTACCAAATGGTTCCACGCCAGCTTCTCGGTCCGGAAAACATACACGGTCACCAGCGTGAAAACGGTTAGGGAGATGACCTCCTGCATGGTCTTCAGCTCGAACAGCGAAAAGGGGCCTCCGTTCTCGTAGTAGCCCAGTTTATTAGCCGGAACCTGAAAAATATACTCAAAGAACGCCAATCCCCAGCTAATCAGTATAACGCTCAGTAGGCCTAGTTTCTGCAGGGCAGAAAATTTCCTGAAGTACAGGTGCCCGTACCAGGCAAAGGTCATGAACAGATTAGAAAGACAGAGCAGCAAAATGGTATAGAATGCTTTCATAGCTTCATCTAGACAGTAGAGTAGGCTCAAGCGAGGCAGTTAGCCTAGGACTGCTTCCGCAACCCACTAGCCACTAAGTAGATCTTTCCAAATACGTCACTTATAAGTTTCCGTTGATTTTCTGTTTCGGAGTGGTTTTCCAGAAAACGCAGGAAAAGCAGAAGACATAAAAATAGCCGCAGCCTAGCAGCTCCTTTTTGGTTCCTTTTCCATAAAACAGGCCGAAAACTCCTAAGCACTTGACAAAGCCCTAAAAACACAATTACAACACTCACAAGAACATACCAGATTTATATTATTCAATATCACACATTTAATATAATTATTCTAAAAATAAAAAATATCATATAAATAAATTACAGCCCAAAATAGAACCTATATTTTAAATATTGTAGTTATTATATATTTAAAGAACACATAAATAAGCACCAATATTACCCTCATACTTCACAAAGTGCTGAAAATCAATTCATCGTTAAATTTATATAATTCATCGAAAAAGAAGAGACACTAAAATGAATTGCATAAATTTGCGTCACTAACAAAAAATAAAGAGACAAAAACATTAACCAAATCTATATTTTGTTTCATTTTCTCCCTTCAAACAAAGAAGAAACAGACATAGATTATCCAATTCAAATTAGTTTTATGGTCCAAACTTTACGTCTTTTGGTCTTCGCCTTGATTCTACTTCCCCTCACCATGCACGGTGAAGGATCAAAGCAACTTACCCCCAACACGTCTACGGCTCCCCTCACAGATCCCGCCAATGACAAGGCCGGTTATCTGGCCCATGACGCCAACTTCCCTAGTGCGTCTGGGGTTGCCATCACTTCCTTGAGCTTCCTGAAGCCTTCTACGTTTAGCCGCAACGGAGCTAGCTTCTCTGCAGATCATAGACTCTATATTAGAGTAAAGAATGGAGAGCGCTTAATGTATGGCGTCCGTAGAGCTCTTCATGACCAAACCACTGCCAATCAAGGTGATTTAATCATCACCATCAGAAGGGCAGCTTCCAGCTCTGATCAGGTGGGTACTGTTGTGCAGACCACTACGCTTACGCGTAACCAGAGTTCTACTAGGCAAATGTTGCTAAATACCGGACAGGCAGGTGTAATAGCCACTCCCACCCAAGCAAATATTGGCCCTAGCTTTACACAAGGCACAACTACCCGTAACACGGGTGGATATACGCCATTATGGTTCACCAATAGTACAGGTAGCGACCAAGACTATTGGGTAGAGTTTACCCAGGTAGGTGAAGCCAACATGACAGACGGCCAGCTTTTCTCAGTATATGATCTGTGGGATTTCACAGTTATTGACGCAACAGGCACTGAGAAACCCGGACGTATGCGCAGTAAACTATGGTCTTTCTCAGCGGGTGGCACTGCCAACGTATTTTCCAAGAACTTCAACATGTACCCTTTGATCCCCAGCGAGGATCAGGCAAACAGATATTTTGTTAAGAAAGTAGAATTGGCAGGTATTGCTCCGCAAAACTTTTTCCGGTTTGTGACCAACCGTTTTGGTTCTACCTCTACAACCGGCAGAACAACTGACACCGAAAGAAGAAAAAGCCAAAATGCCCAAACAGATTATCCAGAGTTATTCAACTTCGTGAATGACCCAGACCCTACTATCTGGCCAAGTGCCACCGCTCCTACGTTTGAAGTAGACGTAACTTCTAGCTGTAACACCTCTACCAGTGGCGGTAAATCGACCTTCAATCTAAACACTTCTGAAAGCAGCACTTTCCTGGTTTTGATTAACCTGAACGGAGTAGCTGGCTTTCAGCCTGGCACCGCCGATGTACTCCTAGAGTCTACCGGGGGCAAAGGCACCCGTACGGTTGAGTGGAATGGCTTGAATGGATTGAACCAGGTGGTAGCCAAAAACACTACGCTTAACTACTTTTTCCGCAACAACAGTGCCCCTATCCATTTCCCGGTGTGGGATGCCGAAGCGAATGCCGATGGTTTCAGAGTACAGGATGTTAGGCCAATGGCAGGCACCAACTATGACGGTCTCCTTTTCTGGGATGATTCCAATCTTCCTGTAGCTTCCTTCCCTTCACCTCAGTCAGAGTTGTTTGGGGTTTCCTCCTCCGCGGGTGCACACCGGTGGGGCTCTGCCACCACCACGGCCGGTGACTTGAAAACCGTCAATACCTGGACGTACGGCTACACGGCTTCAACTACCCAAAGCGCCACCTTCACCTATGACTGTAGCGCAGATGTGGCCGTCAGCAACACAGTTGCTACCGCTCCATACACCATAGGCAAACCTTTTACTTTTACCGTTACAGCTACCAACAACGGCCCCATTGCCGCCAGCAATGTAGTGGTAACAGACAAATTAGACCTCACCAAACTAGAATTTGTGAGTTCATCAGATGCCACCAACTACAACAGCAGCACAGGCGCATGGAATGTGGGCTCATTAGCGGTGGGTGCTTCTAAAACGTTGACTCTTACAGCCAAACCTCTAGTTTTGGGCACTATTACCACTACTGCCACCCAAACCCATACAGAAGCAGACAATGTGGCTACCAACAACAGCGCCACTGCTTCCATCACCGTTCAGGCTGCCGCTGATATTGAAGTAAAGAACGTAAGCGACAAGACCACTTATACCAACGGAGATCTTGTAACCTATACCGTTACCGCCAGAAACCTGGGGCCTAACGCTGCCACAGGCGTAGTAGTTACAGACAAACTACCTACCGGTCTGACACTGCAAGGCACCGTACCAACGGGTTATAATGTTACTACCGGCGCCTGGACAATAGGCGCCCTGGCCGTGAACGAAACCAGAACATTGACCTTGCTTGCCAAAGCATCTTCTCTGGGAGCGATCACCACCACGGCCTCATTGAACACCCGCACGACAGAACTGGACGAGAATGCCAACAATAACATTGCTTCCAATACCATCACAGTGGCTCCGGCAGCAGATGTAGCGGTTACCAGCGCGGTGTCTACTCCTACTCCAGGCCAAAGCGAACTGGTAACCTACACCATCAAAGCGGTAAACAATGGACCAGACAATGCTTCCAATGTTTCTGTAGCTAATCAGATTCCGGCAGGTTTGGTGATTGTGGGTTCTACTGCCAGCTTAGGAACTTTCAACGCTAGCACCGGTACCTGGACGGTAGGCACCATGGGCTCTGGCGCCTCTCAAACACTTACCATAACGGCTAGAGCCGCTGCTACTGGAAGCTATACCTTAAACTCTAGCCAGACCCACACAGAGTATGATGGCCAAAGCAGCAACAATACCGCAGCCAGCACCATTACCGTAAAAGCCACCGCAGATGTAGCCGTCACCAACACGGTTTCTCCCTCTGCCGGTCCTACTTACGTGAATGGCGAAACGGTTACTTATACCGTAAAAGTGACTAACAACGGACCAAGCCCTGCCACCAATCTAGTGGTCACCGACCATTTCCCTACGGCTATGACCTTTAGCAATGGAAACGTCTCTATGGGATCTGGTAGCATCAATACCGTTTCCGGCGACTTGGTCTGGACAGTAGGCACTTTAGCCAGCGGCGCAACCGCTACCTTGACCGTGAATGGTACTATCAAAGAAAGCGCGGTCATCACTACCACTGCCACGCAGACCCATGATGAGTATGACAACGTAATGGGCAACAACAGTGCCTCTAACTCCATACAAGCTGGCTCTGGTGTGATCACAGCAGACATTGCCGTGGCAGTTTCCACCCCTAAACCTGAATACTACACCAAAGATGC
Organism: Rufibacter sp. JT3400010; assembly: GCF_054956755.1. Classification (NCBI taxonomy): domain Bacteria; kingdom Pseudomonadati; phylum Bacteroidota; class Cytophagia; order Cytophagales; family Hymenobacteraceae; genus Rufibacter; species Rufibacter sp. JT3400010. The sequence goes on from NZ_JBUDXA010000006.1 coordinate 273,551, forward strand.
AGTCCCTTTCAGGGTATTATTAACCAACTCCGGCCCAGATAATGCTACCAATGTAAACATAAGTGCGCTAGTGCCGGTTGGCTTTACGTTAGACAATGTGAATCCTAAAGTAGGAACCTATTCCAACGGAGTATGGACCATTCCCATGCTCGCAGCAGGCGCTTCTACAGAATTGTTCCTAACAGGTATACCTATGGTAGACTTGAATGCTGTCGGGGACAAAAACTACAACTTTACCGCCACCAGAACAGGAACACCGGAGCAAGCAGACAATGTAACTTCTAACAACACTTCCACTACCGCTGTTCTAGTACACAAGAAGGCAGAGGTGGCTACTTCTATCACAGTCGCCAGCAATGATCCCGAAGGAAAGTACTACCATAACCTAACAGAAGCTACCTTCAGAATCACGGTAACCAACAACGGACCAGATGCAGTCACCAACTTAGTGGGGCAAGACACCCGCACCGGTAACCTTAACTTCATCCCTAGTAGTTTGGTAGCTCCAGCCGGAACGGCTTACGATCTCATGACTGGTGTTTGGACAGTGGGAACCTTAGCCGTGGGAGAATCTAAGACCCTGGAAGTAAAAGGCGTTCCTAACAAGACGGGCGAGCTGCACTTGGGCGGCGGCGTCACAGGTCAGAACGAATATGATGGCGTAACAGAAAACAATACGGCCGTTGCTTTGCTCAATGTAGTACCTGTGGCCGAACTGGCGGTAACAAACACAGCGGCTAGTCCCACGTTCTACAACGGTCAGGAAACCACGTTCACGGTGAAGGTACAGAACAACAGCGCTGATGCCGCCACCGGAGTAGTCATTGAAGATAAGCTTCCCGCCGGTCTTACTTTTGTGAGCGCCACCGCCTCCTCTGGTACGTACAATCCGGCCACTGGCCGTTGGACCTTTGATTCTGACATACTACCGGGCGCTGAGAACGCTGAGACATTGGTAATCAAAGTAAAATCACAAAGTGCCGCCACTTTCAATACCACTGCCTCTGTTGTTGCCTCTGGCCAGTATGACAACATCATTTCTAACAACAGCCAGACAGCCAGCATCCAGGGCGTAGCTTCGGCAGACATTGCCTTGAGCAGCACCATTGTGAGCGGTCCGTATTATGTAGGTGGTCAATATAAAGTAACCATCACGGCTACCAACACTGGCCCAGACGCCGCTACCGGTGTAGTCATAGCCGCCGGAGTAGCCGAAGGTCTTACCTTGGTCCCTGGCAGTGGAGTACCAGACGCCGGTACCAGCATCAACCCAGCCACCGGTATCTGGACTATAGGGAACCTGGGCAGCAATGAGTCTAAAAATCTGACCCTGCTGGCACAGCCCACCGCCATAGGCGTATTGAACAGCATAGCCTATAAATATGCGGCTAATGAGTTTGACCCTAACGGCGGCAACAGTAAAAACGGCAACAACACTACGCTGGTATATATTACCTCTGTAGACCGCGAGGCAACACCGCAAGTATTACAAGCCAACAAACACATGTTCAGGTTGCAAGAAGGAGAAGTTCTTGCGGCAATAACAGACCCAGATGGCCCTATTGCCAACGCAACCGTAATCAATGGCACCTTACCTGCCGGAGTTCGCCTGGGCAACAACGGCGAGCTAGCCGTTGACTATAAGTATTCCCTGGTACCAGGCACGTACACCCTTACCATTGAAACTACTGATGTGGTAGGCGGTATCTCTCAGAGCACCTTCACCTATTCTATTTCAGGTGACTGGGACAACGACGGAGTGCCAGACAAAGATGACATAGATGTCAACAATGACGGGGTACTGGCAGAGGCCACAGATGCCGGCTTCAACGTACTTGGTGACAATGACGGTGATGGCATTCCCAACTTCTTAGACAAAGATCTGGTACACCCCGTGTATGGCGCTTTCGTTGACAAAAACAATGATGACATCAATGATGTGTTTGATTTGGATTTAGACGGATTGATGAGAGGCTATGACATTGACAAGGACGGAGATGGAATTCCGAACGCGGTAGAAGCAAACGGAGGGAAAGTACCTACCAGCCCTTATTACAACGCGGCCCAAGGTATTTTCATAGGCCCTGTAAGCGCGAACGGAATGCCAATTGCGGCTCAAACTGGCCCCAACAATGGCATCTCCATCTTCCCCAACCCTGACACTGACGGCGACGGCTTTGTTGACCAGACAGACATTGATTCTGATAATGACGGTATCTTAGACAACTACGAAGCGCAACCCACCAACAACTACATAAACGGGCTGGGAACAGACAGTGACTTTGACGGCCTAAGCGACGGGTATGACCCCACCACCCCGGGCGGACAAGCCATTTCTCCCGTAGATACAGACAAAGATGGCATTCCAGACTATCTGGACCGGGACAGCGACGGAGACTTTTCCCTGGACTACGTAGAAGCCTTTGATGATAATGCCGATGGCGTCTCCCAGGACGACCTGATGGAGCGCGCCCGCCTGTTTGAGGAAGCTAATTCCAAAGGCTGGTACGTGAATTCAGAAAAAGATGCTTCAGGTACACCTTATTGGCTGCAATTGATCAATGGCTATCCTGCTTACCTCACCAAGACCAGCATCTATTACCATGACACAGATAAAGATGGTTTGATTGACTTATTCGATACAGACAACGGAGGACGAGCTGCCTCCTTACAAACCACCAATGATGAATACTCTTATCGTTCAGCGGCGGTGGTGACCCCGCTTCCGGTAACCTTGCTCACCTTTACCGCCAAGGCGCAGAAAGGCGGCACAGAACTGAAGTGGGCAACCGCCTCAGAGAAAGAGAACGAGTATTTCCAGGTAGAAAGAAGCGCAGACAGCAAGAACTTCCAGGCCATTGGCAAAGTGGCCGGGGCCGGAAACAGCAACGTACGCCGGGATTACAACTTCCTGGACAGCAAAACCGCCACCGGTACCACCTACTATCGTCTGAAGCAAGTAGATTTCAACGGAAAGTTTGAGTACAGCAAGACCATTGCCGTGGAAACCAAAAGCAACAATGCCCCGGTGGTAGTGAAAGCGTACCCCAACCCAACCACAGACGTGCTCAACCTGGACCTGACGCCAATGTCTGTTTCTGACGTGCAAATCACAATCTATGCCCTAAACGGAAAACTGGTAAAAACATTAACCATGACAGGAGGCGCCGTACAGAAGCTAGACCTGTCAGACGCAGCCGTAGGCACGTATCTAGTGAAAATACGGGAAAATGATGTGGTGACAGTACTCCGCATTGTGAAGCAATAACCAAAGCTAAATGTAAAAAGGAAGAGGCACCAAGTAGGTGCCTCTTCCTTTTTAAGGGTACTTTTGAAAAAGAGCGTCAAAACAAGCTAATCTTTCAGGAAGGTGCCTCTACCGCCACAAGCTGAAATGCAGATGCCCTGCTTTTTTATTCAGAAAAGAGAAAGCCCTTGCTCGCAAGGGCTTTCTCTTTTAAATTCCTACCTTCTACTCTTCGTCTTCCAGGTAATAATCCCCAGAATGGCCTTCGGCAGACTCATCACTAAAACGGACAATGTCTTTCATGAAGTTGTCATGGATCTCCTTGATTTTAGGCGATTCGCCCACGTGCTTCTTGAGTATTTTGGCAATATGGCTGGCTTCCTCCAGATAAAACATATCATCGGTGGCGGTGCCCAGTTTGTCAGCGTCAATTTGCAGGAGCTCGGCTTGTAGATCCATCAGTTTAGGGTCATCTTCGCCGTACATGATGAGCGTGCCGTGCAATTTGCTGAGCATCTCGTTGAAGAGTTCGCCCTCATAGGGAAGATTCACCTCCTCGTCATCGTCTGCGCCGAAACCGCCCCTGTCTCCCAACAGATCATCGTCATCATCATCCAAGGAAAACTCATCGTCAAAGTGATTACCCTTGAGGTCGTCCTCATCGTAACCATATTCATCATCGAAACTGCCGCGTGGTGCCATATTGTTTTTCTTTAAAGCTGTCAAAAATGTGATTTGCCCTGGTTTACGTCGGTCTCCTTTTTACGTGTCTGTTTCAAAAAGTGCCCGACAATTAACCAAAACTTTCTTGTTGCTTCCGCGTTGAAGCTGTTTCCGCAAAAATAGCCCTAAAACTGATTTTTACTATTCTGGCAAGCAGACTAGGTCAGAAAGCACAAAGACATCTGTTTAAGCCTTCTTTGCCAGAAAACAGTTCAAAACCAATCAAACCCCCTCTGTTTTGCCAGCACTATGCCTGGTACGGTTTAATCATTTTGATGTGGTCAATGCCATCTTCGTCATACACCTCACTGGACTGCACAAACCCGAAGCGTTCATAAAACTTCTTTGCGTACAGCTGCGCGCCAATCTTAATCGGCCCTTGGCCGAACAGCCGGTACGTTTCTTCAATGGCTTTCTGCACCAACTGCTGCCCTACACCCGAACCACGCACGGCAGCGCTGGTGATAATTCTCCCAATAGATAGTTCAGGGTAAGAAACTCCAGCTGGTACCAGACGGGCATATGCCTCCAGGGTCTCGCCTCGGTAAAAAAGCAAATGATGGCAGGGCGCGTCTAACCCGTCGGGGTCCAGGAAAACGCAGTTCTGTTCCACCACAAACACGGCGCTTCTCAGTTGCAGCAAATCATAGAGTTCCTGCGGAGACAGCTCGGCAAAGGCTTTCGTGATAATTCTAAATTCCGTCATACCGCTAAACTAAAGCTTCGGCGCCAAAGCGCAAATTATAGGAGAGTGCAACGTTCGTTCTTGTCCCGATTTCAGAAAATATGTGATTTATGCCAACGTTTGCATAAAAGTTTATACCTTTATTTGGGAGCGGATATTACCTCCTAAATAAAATAATTGTTATTATTACACTTATTTTAGTAACCAATTCAAGTTTACCTCTTTACTATAGGCTTAAAGATTCTTACTCCCGGTACTACAACACAGCCCGAGGCTCAGAAAAATTTGACAACTAAAACGATATGCAAACAGAAGAAAATGCAACAATGCAGCTAGACAAGCTGGAACAGGTGGCCAAACAAGTGCGCCGCGACATTGTAAGAATGGTCCACGGTTGCCAGTCGGGGCACCCGGGCGGTTCACTGGGCTGCACCGATTTTCTGGTGGCCCTTTACTTCAAGGTCATGACCCACTCCCCTGAGTTCAACATGAACGGCGAGGGCGAAGACCTGTTCTTCCTTTCCAACGGGCACATTTCGCCGGTTTGGTACAGCGTGCTGGCCCGTTCCGGCTACTTTGACGTGAGCGAGCTGAAGACCTTCCGCAAGCTGGACTCCCGCCTGCAGGGCCACCCCACCACGCATGAAGAACTGCCAGGCGTACGTATCGCCTCAGGCTCACTGGGACAGGGTTTGTCGGTAGCCATCGGCGCAGCCTTAACCAAGAAACTGAACAATGATCCCGGGCTGGTATTCACGTTGCACGGCGATGGCGAGTTGCAGGAAGGCCAAATTTGGGAAGCTGCCTTGTTCGCGCCGCACAACAAAGTAGACAACCTCATCTCTACCATAGACGTGAACGGCCAGCAGATTGATGGCCCTACTAACAAAGTCCTGGATCTAGGGAATCTGCGCGCCAAGTGGGAAGCTTTCGGCTGGGATGTCATGGAAATGAATGGCAATGACCTGGGCAATGTGATCCAAACCCTGGAACTGGCCAAAGCCAAAGCCTACAAAGGCAAACCTATTATGATCTTGATGCAAACCAACATGGGCCACGGTGTGGACTTCATGATGGGCTCGCACAAATGGCACGGCGTGGCACCTAATGATGAGCAGCTTTCCCTTGCGCTCGGTCAATTGACCAGCAACATGCAGGATTACTAGTCTGCTTTTTAGAGTAAGAACGCTGTTTTTCGGGCTCCTTTTCTAAAAACAGCCTGAAAAGCTTCCTCTTTTAATTGCCCTGTTACATGGGGCTTCAACTGAAAACATCAAAATGAAAAAATATACTTATACAGAATCTAAAGACACGCGCTCTGGTTTCGGGGCGGGGCTGGTGGAAGCCGGCCGGAAAAATGAAAACGTAGTAGCCCTTTGCGCCGACTTGGTGGGCTCTTTGAAAATGGGCGATTTCATCAAGGAATTCCCTGAGCGTTTTGTGCAAGTGGGTATTGCCGAGGCCAACATGATGGGCATTGCGGCGGGTATGACCATTGGCGGCAAGATTCCGTTTACGGGCACCTTCGCGAACTTCTCTACCGGCCGGGTGTATGACCAGATTCGCCAGTCTATTGCCTATTCAGACAAAAACGTGAAGATCTGCGCTTCACACGCCGGTTTAACGCTGGGCGAAGACGGTGCTACGCACCAGATTCTGGAAGACATTGGCATGATGAAAATGCTGCCCGGCATGACCGTCATCAACCCGTGTGACTACAACCAGACCAAAGCTGCCACGGTGGCTATCGCCGAGTACGAAGGTCCGGTGTACCTGCGCTTCGGCCGGCCGGTGATTCCGGTATTCACGCCCGCCGACCAGGAATTTGTGATTGGCAAAGCCTGGATGGTGAACGAAGGTACTGATGTGAGCATTTTCGCCACGGGTCATTTAGTATGGGAAGCGATTAAAGCCGGGGAGAAACTGGCCGAGATGGGTATCTCCGCAGAAATCATCAACATTCACACCATTAAACCACTGGACGAAGAAGCTATTCTGAAATCTGTGGCGAAAACAGGTTGCGTGGTAAGCGCCGAAGAGCACAACCGCTTGGGTGGTTTGGGCGACAGCATCGCGCAATTACTGGCAAAAACTACGCCGCTACCTATGGAGTACGTGGCTGTGAACGATTCTTTTGGCGAGAGCGGTACCCCAGAGCAATTGATGAAGAAGTACGGTTTGGATGATGAGCACATTATCAAAGCGGTGCAAAAAGTGATGGAGCGCAAGCAAGCGTTAGCGAAATAAGCCGCTGATTCTGCCTCTCTTTCGGGAGAACAGGGCAGAATCAGAAAAGGATAATGCAGGAAGGCGGGCTCTTACAGGGCCCGCTTTTTTGTAATCTTCGTACCCCTACTAGAACTTAAAATTCTCACCTACATGCATACTCTCCCCTACAAAGCGTTTCTGTTTGACATGAACGGCACCATGATTGACGACATGGACTTCCATACTGAAGCTTGGCACCAGATCCTGAACAATGATTTACAAGGCTCCTTTAGCCGCGAAGAGGTAGCGGCCCAGATGTACGGCAAGAACAGCGAAGTTCTGGCCCGCTTCTTCGGGGAAGACCGCTTCACTCAGGACGAAGCCGACCGGTTATCGGTGCAAAAAGAGAAAATTTACCAGAAAGCATACATCTCGCACCTCAGACTCATCAAAGGCCTGGACACCTTCCTGAAAAGAGCCGCCGAGCAGAACATCCAGATGGCCATTGCCACCGCTGCCATCACGTTCAACATTGATTTCGTGGTAGACAACCTGAATATACGGCATTACTTCAACGCCTTGGTGAGCGCCGATGACGTGACCAAAAGCAAACCCCACCCTGAGACCTTCCTGAAAGCCGCTGAGCAGTTAGGCATTGCCCCCAAAGATTGCCTGGTGTTGGAAGATGCGCCCAAAGGCGTGGAAGCCGCTCTGAACGCTGGTATGGATTGTCTGGTCATCACCACCATGCACCCCAAAGACGAGTTCCCTGACTATGACAACATCATCGGGTTTGTGGAAGACTACACCGATTCACAGTTGGAACGGTTGTTTACGGGAGAAGAGAAGTAGGAAACAGTTGTTTTAGCGTTTGTTTTGTAACAACAGGCCTAAAACTTTTTACTGATTTGAGATTGCTTTCT